>NZ_JBFAIU010000067.1:0-28832 GCF_040654855.1 Asanoa sp. NPDC050611 | reverse complement strand
GCAGAAACCGGTCTGGATCTCGTCGGCGATGAACACCGCGCCCGCCTCGCGCGCCCACGCGGCCAGCGCCGGCAGGGACCCGGGCCTCGGAGCTGAAGGCGACGATCGCCACGGAGTCCGTCGGGCGCAGCTCGTCGACCAGCGTGTGCAGCGCGTCGCGGACCAGGTCGAGGCGGCCGGGCTCGGCCATCGAGCCCGACACGTCGACGACGAACGTCAGCGCGGCGTCCGGGCGGCGCTCCGCGGTCTCCGACCGGGTCTGCAGACCCACCCGCATGAGCCGCACGTCGCCCTCGGCGCGATGGGCCGCCGGCGGGCGGGCGCCGTCCGCGTAGACGGCGAACCCGTCGCCGCGGGGCTCCGGGTAGTCCTGGTCGAACGCGTTGACGAACTCCTCCGGCCGCACCATCGTGGGGTCGGGCAGGTTGCCGTCGCCGATCACCCGCCGGGCGTAGCCGTAGGACGCGGTGTCGACGTCGACCGCGAACGTCGACTGTGGATCCTCGAGCGGGTTCCGGTCACCGCCGCCCTGCTCGGTGCCCTCCTGGGCCAGGCCGCTGTTCGGTGCCGAAGCCTCGCGGCCCGTCGAGTCGCCGCCGCCGGCCGAGCAGCCGGCCAGCGCCAGCACGGTTGCCACCGACGCAGCCGCGACGCGTACCAAGGTGCGCTTCATGCTTCCCTCCCCGCTCTCGTGTCCTCTCCATTGGACAGATGAGGTACGTGCGGCGCTCCTGTCGTGGCCGAGCCGTTGCCGAAGCGGGACAACCGTGATCGCGGCGTGTCCTTCCGTGATCTCCGCGAGTCGACGCCGAGACCGTTACGCGTCCGGGCCGAGACCTTGACCGCGGTTGGTACGGTGCGGCACGTGAGGCGAACCGGACCGATCGTCGCCACCGCGCTGCTCGTCCTCGGCACGCTCGTCGCGTCGTCAGCCGCGGACCACGTGCCGGCGCCCGCACCGGTGATCCGGGTGACGCCCGGCCCCGGCGCGACCCTCCCGTCCGATCTCACGCTCACGATCGGCCCGCTCACGACGAACGACGTCTGCGACGAGCGGATGTGACCTCCGCCCCGTCCGGGATGGGCGGGGGCGGCGTGCGGTGTTGCACCTCACGTGCCGGATATCGACGTCGTCGTCATCGGGGCCGGGCAGGCGGGCCTGTCCAGCGCGTACCACCTGCGCGCTTCGGGTCTCGACCACGTGGTGCTGGACGCGAACCCGGGCCCGGGCGGCGCGTGGCAGCACCGCTGGCCGACCCTGCGGATGGCGACCGTGCACGGGATCTTCGACCTGCCCGGGATGCACTTCGACCCGCCTTCGCCCGACGAGCGGGCCGCGGACGCGGTGCCCGCCTACTTCGCGGCCTTCGAACGCCGGTTCGGCCTCGACGTGCGCCGGCCGGTGCGGGTCACGTCGGTGTCGGACGGTCCCGGCGGGCGGCTGTGGGTCGAGACCGACCACGGGGTCTGGCGTACCCGCGGGTTGATCAACGCGACCGGCACCTGGACCCGCCCGTTCCTGCCCTACTACCCGGGGGCGGAGACGTTCCGCGGGCGCCAGCTGCACCCCGCGGACTACCGCGGACCGGACG
The DNA here is from genome assembly GCF_040654855.1 of Asanoa sp. NPDC050611. Taxonomy (NCBI): domain Bacteria; kingdom Bacillati; phylum Actinomycetota; class Actinomycetes; order Micromonosporales; family Micromonosporaceae; genus Asanoa; species Asanoa sp. NPDC050611. Next base: position 27,240 of record NZ_JBFAIU010000067.1, on the reverse strand, counting down.
AGTTCGCGGGCAGGCGGGTCGTCGTCGTCGGCGGCGGCACGTCGGCGGTCCAGATCCTGCTGGAGATCGCGTCCGTCGCCGCGGGGACCACCTGGGTGACCCGGCGGGAGCCGGTGTTCCGGGAAGGGCCGTTCGGCGAGGAGTACGGCCGTGCCGTGGTCGCCAAGGTCGACGAGCGGGTGCGGGCCGGCCTGCCGCCGCGGAGCGTGGTCAGCGTCACCGACCTGCCGTGGACGCCCGAGATGGCGGCGGCACGGGAGCGCGGGGTGCTGGTCCGCCGGCCGATGTTCGCGCGGATCGTGCCGGACGGCGTGGTCTGGGCCGACGGGACGCACGAGGCCGCGGACGCCATCCTCTGGGCGACCGGCTGGCGCGCCGCGCTGGACCATCTGGCGCCACTGCACCTGCGCGGAGCCGGCGGCGGCATCGTGATGGACGGCACGCGGGTCGTCGCGGATCCGCGGATCCACCTCGTCGGGTACGGGCCGTCGGCGAGCACGGTCGGCGCCAACCGCGCCGGTCGGGCCGCGGTGCGTTCGCTGCGGGCGCTGCTAGGCGACGCGGGCGTGGCCGGCGGTGCGGAGCAGGAACTCGGCGTTGCTGCCGGTGCGGGAGAGCTGTTCGAGCAGCTGCGGTAGCGCCTGCATGGTCTCCCGGCCGGCCAGCGCGCGGCGCAGCAGGTGCGTGGCGGCCAGCTCGTCCGGTGGCAGCAGCAGGTGCTCGTTGCGGGTGCCCGAGGCGTTGAGGTCGACGGCCGGGAAGATCCGCCCGTCGGCGCTGGCCCGGTCGAGGGTCAGCTCCGCGTTGCCGGTGCCCTTGAACTCCTCGTAGATGAGCGAGTCGCCGCGCGAGCCGGTGTCGATCAACGCGCTGGCGATGATGGTCAGCGAGCCGCCGCCGTCGATCGCCCGGGCCGCGCCGAGCAGCCGCTTGGGCGGGGCGAGGGCGGAGGCGCCGACACCGCCGGAGAGCGTACGGCTGTTGTTGCCGGACGCCGTGTTGTTGTAGGCCCGGCCGAGCCGGGTCAGCGAGTCCAGCACGATGACCACGTCACGGCCGAGCTCGACCAGGCGCTTGGCCCGCTCGACGGCCAGCTCGGCGGTCGCGGTGTGGTCCTGCGGCGGCCGGTCGAACGGCGACGCGATGACCTCACCGCGGACCGACCGGCGCATGTCGGTGACCTCTTCGGGGCGCTCGTCGACGAGCAGCATCATCACGTGGCACTCGGGGTTGTTGCGCAGGACCGACTGGGCGACCGCCTTGAGCACCAGCGTCTTGCCGGCCTTCGGCGGCGAGACGATCAGCGCCCGCTGGCCCTTGCCGATCGGCATGACGAGGTCGATGACCCGGGTGGTGAGCACGCGCGGGTCGGTCTCGAGGCGCAGCCGCTCGTGCGGGTGGATGGGTGTGAGGTCGTAGAAGTCCGGGCGGCGGCGGGCCAGCTCCGGGTCGCGGCCGTTGACGGTCGCCACGGTGTCGACCGGGCGCGGGCGGTCCTTGGCTGGCTTGTTGCGCTGGCCCTGGCTCCTGTTGCGGCCGTCGTCGGCCTTGAGCGTGCCGGTGATCCGGTCGCCGGGGCGCAGGCCGAGCCGGCGCACCAGCGGCGGCGGCAGGTAGGCGTCGCGAGGTCCGGGAGCATAGCCCTGGGTACGCAGGAAGTACTGGTCGCCGCGCTGGTCGACGATCCCGTCGACGAGAGCCGGGCCGGTGTCGGGTGCCTGCGAGGTTTCTGGTGTCTCTTGTGGATCGATGGGGGTAGCGCGCACGCGCGTCTCCTTGATGGGTGTCCCCGTCTGCACTGGTGCGGGGGCGGTTGGTCGACCGGGCGTTGCCTCGATCATGAATGGGCCTCCCCGGGGGGCAGCAGGAAAGCTGCACGGCATCCGCGGGGGAACGGCCTGCCTGAACGGTAGCGCGCCGCCGCAACCCACTGCAAGCACCCCGGGGAGATCCCTTACGGGTGGGGGTGGCACCACCATTGATCGGGACGGCCACCGGATCGTGCCGGCGTGTCGCCGATCTTAGCGTCGATCACATGACCGTGACGGCTTTCCCCTCGCCGGTCGCCGCTGCCATCTCTTCTCGGGAACGGGCCATCGACGGCCTGCGCGCGTTGGCGATTCTCGGTGTCGTGTGTGGACATTGGTTGGTCGAGGGGCTCAGCCCCGGCGTCGGCGGCGGGCTGGTCGTCGACAGCCCGCTGCGGGTCGCCGCCTGGCTGGCGCCGCTGACCTGGGTGCTGCAGATGCTCGGCGTGTTCTTTCTCGTGGGCGGCTACGCGGCGGGCCGGAGCCTGACCCGCTGGCGTGCCGGCGGCGGGAGTGACCGGGCGTGGTTGGGCCGGCGGTTCCTGCGGCTGGCCTGGCCGGTGGTGGCCGCCGTCGCGCTGGTCACCGCCGCGCTGCCGGTGGCCGGGCTGGCCGGTGCGGCGCCGGCGACGCTGCGTACGTGGGCGGTCCTGCTGGTGCAGCCGTTCTGGTTCATCGGCATCTACGCGGTGGTGACGGCGCTCACACCGGTGGCGATGCGGCTGGACCGGCGCTGGGGCTGGGTGGCCGCGCTGCCGATGGCGGGGGCGGTCGCGGTGGTCGACGTCGCCCGGTACGGCCTGCACCTCGTGCCGGACTGGGCCGGCTACCTGACGGTCGTACCCGCGTGGATGTTCACCTACCAGATCGGCGTGGCGTGGGCGCGCGGCGGGATCACCCGGGCCACCGCGTGGCGGCTGCTCGGCGGCGGCGCCGCGCTGTTCCTGACGCTGGTCGTCGCTTGTCGCTATCCGTTGAGCATGGTGACCGTGCCGGGTGCCGGCCGCTCGAACTCCAACCCGCCGTCGCTGCTCGTGCCGGCACTGGCGGCGGTCCAGTCGGGCGCGGCGATCCTGCTGCGGGACCGGTTCGACCGGTTGCTGCACCGGCACGCCGGGCTCTGGACGGTGGTCGGGGTCCTGAACCTGTGCGCGATGACCATCTTCTGCTGGCATCAGACGGCGCTGGTCGGCGTGTCGGCGTTCGCGGCGTCGCTGGGCCGGTTCGCGGGCCTGACCGACGCGCCGCTGGCCGGCGGGTGGGTGGCACAGCGGTTCGGCTGGTTCCCGGTGCTGGCGCTGGCGCTCGGCCTGTTGGTCGTGCTGGTGCGCCGCTTCGAGCGGCCGGCCCCGGTGGTCACGGCGCGGCACCGCGTACTGGCCGTCGGGGTGGCGGCGGTCTTCGGCGCGTACCTCGTCACGGTCTACTGATCGGCGCGCCGTCTCTCTCGAAAACTACGCTTCGTGTTCTCATGAGCACGTTGTGTGGATCTTCCGGGGGGTCTGGATGGCGCGGTGGTACGCGGCCCTGGTCGCACTCGTCCTGCTTCTCGCGCCGGCGCCGGCGCTGGCCGCCCCGGGTTCGTTGTCGAGGCACCTGGTCTGGATGCCGGCGGGTGACGGGATCTTCTCGGTCGACACGTCCGCGCGGACGGTCCGGTACCGGTCGTGCGCGGTCGACACCGGCCGGGTCTACAACCCGGGGATGCGGGTGGCGGGCGGCTTCGCGGTCGGGCGCATCTCGTACGAGGGGACGTCGTACCGGTTCCGGGTGCCGTTGGCGGGGCGGTCGACGGGGACGCTGGAGGTCGGCGGGCGCGTGTTGACGGGCCCGACGGTGACGAGCCCGCAGCCGCCGGCGTCGCCGGCCCTGGGTCGGCGGTTGCGCCCACTGGTCCCGCGCCTGCAGGCGATCGTGGACGCGGCCCCGGTCACCGCGGGTGTCTCGGTACGCGACCTGTCGGGCCGGTTCGGCGAGCAACAGGTGTCGGTGGCGGGCCGGTTCCGCCCGAAGGCCGCGAGCGTGATCAAGCTGTGGGTGCTGGTCGAGCTGATGCGCCGGATCGACTGCGGCCAGGCGGCGTACACGGACACGGTCCTGGTCCTGCCCTCGGACGTCGTGGGCGGCACGGGCGAGCTGCAGCATGAGGACTTCCCACAGGACGTGACCCTGTTCCGGCTGGCCCAGTACATGATCAAATACAGCGACAACACGGCGACGAACGTGCTGATCGATTATCTTGGCGGATTCGCTCCGGTCAACGCGCTGATCGACTCGATGAACCAGCGGGAGACGGTGCTCGCGCGCAAGATGCTCGCGACTCCACCGCCGGAGAACTTCACCAGCCCCGACGACGTGATCTCGCTGCTGGGCGCGGTCTGGTCGGGCGACGTACTGGGCCGGGTCAACCGGGACCTGATGCTGAGCTTCATGCTGGAACAGACCCTTAACAGCAAGATCCCGGCGGCGCTGCCGTCCGGGGTCCCGGTCGCACACAAGACGGGGGAGCTCGCGGACGTCTCGCACGACGTGGGCTACTACCTGATCCCGGGCACGGAGATCGCGGTCGCGTTCCTGACCGCGGGCCCGGAGCCGTTGGGCGCGGCCACGGTGCGCGAACTGGCGCGAGCGGTCTACGACTACATCGAGCAACCGGCGCCTCCGGTGGGCGGCCTGCCGATCACCGGCAGTCCCGCGTCGGTGCCTCTCGCCGGCGCTTTGCTCGTGCTGGTCGGCGGGCTGCTGGTGGTCGCGTTCCGACGCCGGGGCCGCCGACCGATTGTTCCGGCGCTGCGCTCGGCCGCCAGCCAGGCTCGCCGCGCCCGCGGGTCGGCCTCGCGCACGCGGCCCGCCGCCCGCAGCGTGGCGTGCCGACGGCGCCGTCCGGATCCGGCGCGGGCGCCGCGCCAAGCAGCGACCGCGACGGCCACGGCGCGCCGATGGTCACGGCGTTATTGAGCCGCGAGGCAGACGCAACGACGCCCGTAATCACGCCGCGGTGGCGTGCGGGGGCAGCTGGTAGCGGCCGTATTCAGGCGTAGAGGTCGCCGGCGAGGTATTTGAGGCCGCTGTCGACCTGGACGGTGACGACTGATTGGCCTCTGTCGGCCAGCTGCTGGGCCGCGGCGAGGTTGGCGCCCGTGGATGGGCCGCTGAAGATGCCGTGTTGGCGGGCGGCCTCCCGGGCCGAGGCGAAGGCCGCCGCGTCGGGGATGGCGATGGCCTCGTCGAAGTCGGCCGGGGTGAGCTGCGGCGGCCAGTAGCCGATGCCGCCGCCCTCGATGTGGTGGGTGCCGGGCGCGCCGCCGGAGAGCACCGCGGACTCGCCCGGCTCGACGGCCACCCGGTGCAGGGCCGGCAGGTGCGCCTTGATCGCCCTGGTGGCACCGAGGAAGGCGCCGGCGGTGCCTACGTACGCGCAGAATGCATCGAAGGTTTTGACCTGCTCGAGGATCTCCTCGCCCATCCGCCGGTAGCCGTCCGTCATGTCGGTGTTGTTGAACTGGTCGGTCCAGAACGCCCCGGTCTCCGTGGCGATCTCCTCCGCACGCCTGACCATGGCCGGGATCAGCTCGGGCGTGATCCCGCCCGGGCTGTGGATGAGCTCGACGTCCGCCCCGAACGCCCGCATGGTCCGAATCTTCTCCACCGCGAAGGCGTCTGAAGACACGATCTTGAGCGGGTATCCCTTGACGGCGCAGACGAACGCGAGCGAGGAGCCGGTGCTGCCGCCGGTGTACTCGACGACCGTCTGGCCCGGCCGCAGCCGACCGTCCCGCTCGGCGGCCTCGATCATCGCGAGCGCCATCCGGTCCTTGTAGGAGCCGGTCGGGTTGGCGGCCTCGACCTTGACCCAGACGCGCCCGGGGCTGTCGTCGAGCTCCAGCGCCACCAACGGCGTGTTCCCGATAGCGTCCAAACCCCCCATTGACCCCTCCCGTCCCAAGCGGTCGAGCCTGACACTACGGACCACGCTGCACGCCCGACACCCCCGATGCGCTACTCTGTACCGGCTGCCGAGCGGGCCATGAGACCCTGCGAGGCAACGGGACGTGGCGCAGCTTGGTAGCGCACTTGACTGGGGGTCAAGGGGTCGTGGGTTCGAATCCCGCCGTCCCGACAGGGTTTCCGCAGCCAAAGGCCGATCTCACCAAATGGTGATATCGGCCTTTGGCTATGTTGGGGGCCAGGTGGGAGAGCCTGGGGAGATGATCTCCGTTTCGGCGGGATTACTTTCCCGGGAGTACCCAGATCGAGCGCAGCGAGCCACCGCCGCACGATCTCGGGCATAACGCGTGCGTAAAGGCTCCCGTACCGACCCGTCAGCGTGAGCCCCTACTGTGCATCCATGAGGGTCGCGGGTGTGCACAGCTCGACTATGAGCGTCCTTGTGGTGTGACGCTGCCGGTGCGGAGTCAGCCCAGGTCGCGATCGGCGCCCAACAGGCGTTCAAGCGGCCAGCCGCCTTGAGGCCACGTCGAGAGGTCAACCCTGGTCGCTAGCGCCGAACCAAGAAAAAAGACATGTGGCACTGGAGTTAGTCTCTAGCGTTCGTGCCTCGCCTATCCACGAGGGTCCGTTGCTCAGCGGGAGATAAGGGAATGCCGGCCTCCTTCACCCGCGCCGATACCAAGTGCCGTGGGGCCACTCCATTCCCAGCCGAGAAGGTCGCCGCCTCAACCTACGACGGTTAAAAAGGCGACGAGCCACGGAACTCACGGAGGCAAGAAGGATAAATGCCACTAGGACGACATAAGCTTTCCACGCCGCAGCGCCCGGTTCTTTGCCAATCGCGCGAAGCGGAGCGGCAATTCCGCCAAACAGGCCGTCCTCGGGGAGTTTCTTCACGATGTCCAACGACTGACTCAGAGCTGGCAGGCCGAAAGCGACAGCGGCCAGAACGGCGGACGCGGCGAAGAAATTTGCGCGCCTACTGGCGCCACGCGCTTCTCTGGCCGTTACAAGCTGGTGTAGCTGTTCCAAAGAGTCGGTTATGCGCTGTTGTAGCTTTGAGGCTTGCCATCCGTTCAACAGCTCTTCAACGATGTCGTTGGCCGTGCCAAACATGAGAGAAGATGAGCGCACCTCTTGGAGCCCAAAGATGGCCTCTCGTTGAAGCGCACGGACGTCCTCATCGCCGTCGCTTGCCAGGAGGCGGTCGTTAAGCGCACGAAGTTGCCAGAACTGCAAAAGCGCATTCTCTACAACAACGATAGTCCACATGTGCTCAGAGAAGTCCAGATCTTCGGTTCCCCAGTTTATGCGAACCGTTCGGGAAGGAAGCACATAAAGAGAGTCATCCGTTCGTATGGACGAGTTCTTGGGCAAGAGCTTGGCTACCACATTGCTGCGCAAGAGCGAGTGCGGTACACCGCCCCCAGCGAGGGCTACAAGCTCACGCGAATGGCCCGAGAGCCACGTCTCCTCATCGCTGCAGCAAGCGACCTTGTTAACAAAGAGGGCAGGGTAGCACTGCCACTCCGGAAAGCTCGCAATTCCGATTACCTTCTCGATGGCGGACCGATAGAGTCCAAATAGTTGAGCGACACTCGTTGGTTCGTCGAACTCCATCCGCCTCCAACGAGTGCCCTCGTGAACCTCTGAGATCCATGTACCTAGCCAGTTCTTATCCATTTTCTCGGCTTTGTGGGCAGCATTGCGCAACACCGGTTCACATATCTCAGACGCAGAGATGGTCTGGCCGCCGCCTGCCGCAAATGCGATAAATTCCTCAACTACGAGGTTTCGTGGGGGCTGCAGTACGAAGACGAGCTGCACTACTCCGGAGCGATGCAGCAAAAGAAGCGCTTCGCAAGTCGTACCATCGTCAAAAGAGCCTCTAGCGCGTTCAACGCCGTCGTCCTTAATTGCAAACCAATGGGTGGAGTCGCGTAGTGTTAGTCGAAGATAGGGCTCCTCTTCGAGATATGCGGGGCGCAAAATCTGCGCTTCGATAGCCTGTTGGACGGCATTCGCTGCCTGCGCATGCGCGACTGATTCCTCGATCATTCTCACCGTAGTGGCGTTATCTACCTCGTCGCCAAGGTCTTCCGTCGGGGATTCTGCTGGGTTGGCCTCGCTTGAATGGCTTGCCCGACCCACCATCCTCGATATGGCGGACTTCATAGCCCATGCCACTGCTTTCGCGAAGTAGAAAGGGTGTTTTCGCGCAAACGCGAGGTGGCGGCCTTCTTTTATCATCTTCTGGGTATCGTTCAGCGAGATTGCTCGTGCGCGCAGCTTTACTAGGTCGCCGTACCTTGGTGCTACCCGAACACCGTCTTCCGCCGGGCTTGCGACAGTCTCAGCCACTTCCGCCCGCAGGAGCGCATTGGCGGCACCTCGAATGTCGAGGGGCTTCTCCATCGCGAAGCTGAAGACGTAGTAAATTACTGCCTCTTCGAGCACTGCCCCGTGACTGGTCACCGCATCCTCGCCGCGTTCGATCGCCATAGAGGGTATTCTCCAGCCCCTGTCAATCGAGACGTTTCTCAGGCAGAGGCCGATCTCACGGAGTTTCGAGAGATCGGCCTCCAGTTGGAGGGCCGGGGATGGTTGCCTTTCGTAGACTTACTTCTCTCTCAGCAACCGATCGAGCACGGCGACGGGTGAGCCCCGGTCGAACTGCCGCCGTTGGGCAAGCGCCGCCCGCCAGAGGTCGGTCAGACCGTCGAGTAGCCGCCGCACCATTTCAGGTGTGACGTGCGCGTAGAGACCCTGCACTGACCCGTCGGCGTGGCCCATCTGTGCGTCCATGAGGGTCGCGGGGGTCCCAAGCTCAATCATGATCGTTTTGTAGGTATGTCGCAGCCCGTGCGGGGTCAGGCCGGCCGCGATCGGCGCCCAACAGGCGTTCGCCCGGCCTGCCGCGTTGCGGCCGCGGACCGGCATCCCGGGCCACGGTCCGGCGAGGATGGGCACGGGACGAGCGACAGCCGGTCCCTTCTTCGGATAACGCCCCGTTGCCGCCGGCTGGAAGACCCACGTCGCGAAGCCGTTGCGTCGCCAGTGGGGTGCCACCGCGCTCGCCGCGGCGCCGGGGACATAGCCGAGTGCCGCGATGGCTTCGCGCACCTTCGCGCGGGTCGGCCCGGTGACCGGGCCACGGTCGTTCAGGACCGCCGAGACAGTTCCTGTCGACACGCCTGCGTGCCGGGCAACGTCTGCCACCTTGGCGCCCGGGGCGGTCACGCCGTTAGGCGCCCGGTGGCCGCTGTAGACGTACCGGAGACCGTGGCAGGGGCAGGGCTTCGGCTGGGCCCGGCCGACTTGGTCCCGCGCCAGGTCGAGCAGCCACGACGGTGCCATGACCAGGCGACGCGATTCGTCTTTGGGTGGGCAGCGATGGAACTCGCCGTTGTCCAACTCGTAGAGCTGCCACTCCACCCGGATGCCTGTCTCCCGGACGTATTCCGGCTCCAGGCCGACCAGCTCTCCCCAGCGCATCCCGGTGAAGCCCTTGCTGACCATGGCCACGAACTCGTCGTCGCGGCCGGAGAGCAACGCGGCGCGCTCGGCGACGAGCAGGACGCCGAGCGCGTTCGTAATGACCTTCTCAGGGCCGCGATTCACAGAGCGACCTATCCGCCGGCCGCGTCCGCGAGGTTGGGCAGCCGGGTTGGCCGGGATGAGCCCGTCTTCAACCGCGTCAGCCAAGACGAGGTGCAGGAGCCTACGCCAACCTCGCACGCTGGACTCCGCATACGGCACGGCTCGCTCCCGCTTCATCCATAGCGCGATCGCGTCGCGGTCGATCGCACGCAGCTCGTGCGACTCGAACGCAGGCAATAAGTGGCCCTCAAGTCCGTGGCGGTAACCCTGCATCGTGCTGGGCGCGAGATCCTGCCGGGCGTACCACTCGTTCGCGTAGTCAGCGAATTTGGTGCCGCCAGACTTCGGATCGCGCCATCGCCCAGCGCGGACCTGCGCCTCCGCGTCGTTAGCCGCTGTCTCGGCCTCCCGACGCGAACGGAACCGCGCGGTCGCGCCCCAGGGATCATGGACGGTGCCGTACTTTCCCGTGCTGGTCTTGAAGCGCCCACGCCAGTAGTCGCCACGCTTCTCCGCGTATCCCATCTCATCCTCTCCTTAGTCTCGTTAAGCCGCAGCCGACGGCTTCTGGGCGCGCGCACGGCGCGGGACGCGCGCGCTGAGTCGTGTGAGGGCATCTCCCTCGGGGACGTCCGGTGAGTTGGTGGTTGTCGCGCGGCGACGAACCGCGGCAGGGGGGTCGATCGGTTCGACCTCGAAGAGCCGCGCGATCTGTTAGATGTGTTCGTCGGTGAAGCGGTAGCTACCGCCGATCCAGCAGTACGGGATGCGTCGCCGCCGAGCCTGTTCCTTGACCCACCAGACGGAGCAGTGGAGTCGCTCGGCTACATCTGCCGCGCGGTAGAACCCCACCGGCGGAGCGCCACCTCCCCTGTTCACGGTGCCCGGTCGCACGAGACGGAGCGCCAGTGGCGCCTGAACGTGCGCATCCTCCGGTACCGAGCTGGGCTGGGCATGTCCTTCGACTCCTGTCATCGCGTGCCATCCCGGTGGATGCGGAGGGCTTCGTTAATGAGGTGTGTGCCGTAGCGGAGGCGGATGCCGGTGGCGTCGCAGTGTCGGCACGGCCGGACGGTGCGGCCGTAGCGGCGGCGGACGAGGCCGGTGCCGCCGCATCCGCGGCAGCGTCGGAACGGGTTGAGCCAGCAGAGGGTGAGGTAGCCGGCGGCGAGTAGCGACGCGGCTGCGCAGCCGATGGTGCCTAGCAGGGTTGAGGGGTCCATTGCCTTCTCCGGGTTGTTCTGCGCGGGTGAGCGGGCGAGCCGCTAGAACGCTGGAGTGCCTGCGTACGGCGGCTTTCGGGTGCTAGCGGGGGTGCTAGGTCTCCCGGCGGATGGCCACTAGAGCTAGCGCCCCTCGGTTGGCTATGCCGCGTCTCGTCTGCGGTGGCGTTCGGCGAGTGCGGCGATGATGTGGGCGCGTTCGAAGCCGCGACGGTTGGCACCCTTGCCGGTCTGCTGGTCGGTGCCCCATGTCTGCGTGACCCTGACGCCGAACGGCTTGAGAGCGACGGTGACGCGTTCGCCGTCCCATCCGCCGTAGACCGCCGGGCGCAGCTCCGCGAGGCGTACAGCGACGGTTTCGCACCACACCTTCGCCTCGTTGGCCGGCACCACGGCAGCGATGTCGTCGAGCAGCGAGACGCCCTCGATGGCTTTGCGCGTCGGCTGCTCGCCGATCGCGTGGCCGGTCAGCGTTCCGGCCTTCTCGCGAAGCGTGCGGGCACGCGCGACGACAGACTCGGCGGCCGGTCCGTCGACGTAGTAGGTGCGGGTGATTTGCGGGTCGTCGGTTTCGCCTGCGAGGTAGCCGATTCCGAGGTCGCGTCGGCTGAACATGGTGGCGCGGATGCCGTTGCGGTAGGCGCTGGTGCCGAGGACCATGTCGTTCTCCATCTGGCCCATGACCTTGAGGCAGAAGCGGAGTACGGCGTTGCCGGAGATGCCGGTCGGTAGCGACTTCGCGTCGGGGCGTTGGGTGGCGAAGACGGCGATGATGCCCGCGGCCGGACCTCGGCGCACGAGGTCTTCGGCGATCGTACGCAGTTCCTCGCCATACAGGGGATGTTCGAACCAGCGTTGGCATTCATCGACCACGAGCAGGATGGGATGCAGTCGAAGCGTCCTGCGGGCGGCGAGTTCCGGCGTGACCTTCGACTCCGGGCAGACGTCGCGGGGCAATGCGCGGATGGCCTTTGTGCGGCGTGTCAGTTCCTCGGCTAGGGCGCGCATGTCGGCCAGCCCGAAGGCCACGTCGCCGTCTTCGGAACCGGCACGGTAGCGGTGGCAGACGGGCTCGAGCGGGGCGAAGTCGCCCATGCCCTTGAGGTCGTACGCGTGGATCTCGGCCAGCGCGTCGAGCGACGCGGCCAGGAGCAGGAGGCGTGCGGCGAAGGTCTTGCCGACGCGGGGAATCGAGCCGATGACCATCGAGGCGAACATGAGGGTGAGCACGACCGGCCGGCCGCGGTGGTCGGTGCCGAATGGGATCGGCTTGAACAGGTCGACCGTTCCAGTCTTGAGGAGCGGCCAGCCGGGGCGGCGGGACTTGGCGAGGTCTTCGTCTCCGACCCACAGGATGAGGCGGCCGGGGTGGACGTCGAGGTTGCCTTCGGGCCAGACGCAGCCGAGCGGGCGGCCGAGTGCGGAGGCGAGTTCCTTGCGTCGGTCGGCGACTTGGTCGACGGTGGTGCCGGGTGGGAGGTCGACCACGGCGCGCCAGCCGGGTCCGTCGCGGCTGATCGGTTCGACGAACCGGACCGCTTCCTTGGCGCCCTTCTTGGCGTACGCCTGGTTGATGCTGGCAATGCCGATCGCTCCGAGCGCTGCGAGGACCACGTCGGAGGTGAGCCTCGGCGAGTGGGTGGCCGACACCGCCGCGTCGAGCAACGGCCGGTCCGCGGGAGCGCCAGCCCCACCGAGCAACGCGACCACCGCCGCGAGAATGGCCCACCAGTACTCGCGTGACGTGAACAGCAGCATGGCGGCGAGTCCGGCGCTGATGGTGCAGATCCCTGCGAGGGTGAGGGCGGTCCGTAGCCGTACTCGGGCGTCGCGTTGGCGCGAGAGTTTCAGGTACTCCTCGGCGCTCTCCCGTCGCACGGCCGCCGCGCGGACTGGTGCGCCTTCGGCATCGGTGACCCAGCGGGCGATGCCGGTCACGAGCCGGAATGCGCCGCGTGGTGCGCGGACGGAGAGCTTCGCGGCGTACTTCGGCGCACGGATGAGGTGGTAGGCGGCGATGTGGGTGTAGAAGCCGAACGCCCACCTGGCCTGTGTCAACAGTTCGGTCCACGAGCGTGCCCAGGCCGGGACGATCGGGCGTCGCTTCGCCGTCCGCCGGTCGGCCCGTGCGGGCGAGTTGCTGTCCGGTGTGTCGACCGGCGTCGGCTGCTTGCGGGTGCGGGCTTCGTCAAGGTGGAGGATCTCGGCTTCGTGCCGGTCCCAGTCGAAGTCTTCGGGGTTCGCCATGATGGTCGTTCCTCCGCTGATGTCCGTGGCGGCTGGCGCGAGACCGGGGCGCGGCCGGTGGTTTGCGAGGCCGGTTGGCCCGCGCCCCGGCCGCAATCAGCGCTCGATGTCGTCGACCGGGTCGACGTCGGAGCGTGTGAGGGTGGCGGCGAGTTCGTCGTACGCGCCTGCGTCGAAGGCACGGATGAAGGCGGCGGGTCCGGCGGGTAGCGCAGCCTCGACGGTCTCGCCGTTGGTGGACACGACGGTGATGCGCTGCGCGCTGGCGGCCGCGACCTCGATTTCCGGCAGGACGGCCGCGACGTACTTGGAGACCGGACACGCGATACCGTCTTGGCGAAGGCCGGTCCAGCCGCCGGCGAGAAGAGAGTCGGCCACCTCATCGGCGGTCGCGCCCAGAAGCGCGAGGGCGTAGGTCAGCCGCTGGTGGGTCGTACTCATCGGGTGTGCTCCTTGGCTTGGTCTTGGGTGTGGTTGGCGTTGAGGTGGCGGCGCACTGTCCGGTCGGTCACGCCGATGCGCTGCGCGATGTCCGCCGCGGACGTGTCCGGGTGCTGGGTCCGCAGACGTGCGATGAGCGCCCCGGTGTCCGGCTTCGGGGTCGCCTTGCGGCGACGCGGCTCTCGCTTGTCGTCCGCGCTGGTATCCGCAGCCGTGTCCGCCGGAGCCGGACGGTCGAGGTCGGCGGGGTCCGGGTTTCGGCGCATGCGACCGGCCAGCTCGACCAGGCACACGGACGCGACCACGACCACGCCGTCCACGGACAGCGGGATCAGGTGCGGCGCGAGCCCCTCTTCGCCGTAGCGGGCCGCGACCGCGACCATGTGGGTGTAGGACACCCACGCGGCGATGCCGGCGATGAGCGCGGTTGCGGTGAACCGGACGGTGGCCAGCGACCGGCGATGCGCGGGTACGCGTGAGATCAGCTCGACGGTCAGCAGCAGGGCCAAGGGTGGCCAGGCGGAGATGGTCTGAGCGATCGGGTTCGGGTCGGCGTGGAGCATGTTGGCCGCGACGGAGGCCGCGACGCCCAGCGCCAGGGCGCCGCGGACTCCCCACCGGATACGGACCAGATGCCGGTCGGTCATCGGCCGCCGCCGAGTGCCGCGCCGATGGTCGTCATGCCCGATCGGACGCCGTCGACGACGATGCGTGCCGGTTCCGCGAGGATGCCGTCGGAGCCAGCGACGATCAGGCCGAGCATGAACGCGCACAGTGCGGCGAAGGCGATGCGGCCCCGGGTCCGCCGGTCCACGAACAGCGTTGCCGGTAGGACGAGCAGGATCAGCGAGAAGATGCCCAGACTCATCGGAGCCTCCCTTCCGGGCGTTGGTGGTCACGCGGCATCGCCGAGCACCTCGCCGATGCGGGCGTGCACGAGGGCAGCGGCTTCGCGCAGGACGCGCCGCTCGGCGGTGCGCAGGTGGTGCCAGTCGCGGACCGTTGGCTGCGGCCGGGCGGACAGGACGCGGATCTCGGCTTGTACGAGGGCCATCTCCGCCTCGATCAGCGGCCACTCGCGTTGGATCCCGGCGAGTTCGGCTGTGGACGGCCCGTCGTGGGGTGGCATGGAACGAACAGGCTTCACTGTCGTTCTCCTTCTACAACCTGCCGTTGTAGTCAGCGGTGCGCGGATACAAGTTGGCGTTGTATTCGAGCGAGTGGCGTACGCCGGTTCGAACGTTGGGGGTGACGTACGCTCCGCGGTGATGGCCGAGACGACCGGCGAGTTGCCCGCCGACTGGTGGACCACCGATGACGTGCTGGCGTACCTGCGATCAGCGGGTGCGCCGATCAGCCGCGTGACGTGGGCGGCCTACGTGTCCCGCGGCCAGGCGCCCGCCGCGGACCGCATGTTCGGCCGGTCCCCGGCCTGGCGACCCGCGTCCGTCCGGTCATGGCAAGCGACGCGTCCGCGTCGCGGATCCGTTGCGGTGGAACCGAACATCGAGCCCTCACCTCCTTCCGTTGCGCGTCGTTCCGGTGAGGACAAGTCAACCGGGAAACGGCCGCGCCGCCGATGAGGCAAGAGACCATCGCCGATGCACCTCTGATGCAGCGACGGTGCAGTTCGCAGTCGGGCTAACAGACGGAAGGCCCCGAGCGAAGGTCGCCCGGGGCCTTCCGGCCAGCCGTCGCTAGCGAGGCGGACGCAGAGCCTCCCAAGCGACGTCAAGGTAGTCGTGGAGATTGCCGACGTCGTCGCGGTTGAGGAACGCGATGGCCGGTGCGTGGCCGGGCGCGTAGTAGCCGAGTTCGACGCCGTCGCCGTTGGCTGACCTTGTCAGGGTCACCGAGATCTGGTCGGTCGTGTCCCGGTGCAGTTCGCCGACGCACTGCGCGTGAAAGCCGTTGCCGTGCGAGTGGTTGGCGCCGCACCAGGCAGGGCAGTCTGAGCCATTGACGCCGGGGGTTGTGGATTCTGCGGTCATGCTTCCCTCGCCTTCGTGCACGATCGATTAGCTCGCATACACGTCTAGACGAATATACCACCCGACGTCTAGGCGGACCTACGTACGGTGATCTCATGATCACGCCATCCCGCGAGGGCGCCGCGTACATGCAGCTCGCCGCGGTGTTGCGTGACCGCATCCGCAACGGAACCCTCGCACCGGGCGGTCGGATGCCGTCCGAGAAGGATCTCCACGACGAGTTCGGCCTAGCCCGGGAAACCGTCCGCCGCGCGCTGGCGGTCCTACGCCAAGAGGGCTTGATCGAAGTCCGGCAAGGCCACGGCACCTACGTCGTCGACACGCCACCGGAGGTCAAGCTCCACCGCGGTGACAGCGTCACATCGAGCACGGCGCTAACCGTCACCCGAGCGTCAGGGGACTCGGAGACCTTCCCAGCCGGCACAAACCTAACGGTCGCCGACTAGGCGCACGGATGGACCGCCGTCGCGCAGCCTTCGATCGCAAGGCTTCGCGATGAGCCAACCCGCGCGCCGCACCGTCATCGACCAATGGACCGCCCGATACGCCACCGCGCTCCAAGCCGCACTCCGTATGTCCCAGGACGAGATGGCCGCACTCATCGGCGTCGCCAAGCGCACCGTCGCAGCCCGGCACGAGCGGCCGGCGATCGTCATCCGGCCGGAGCTCCAACGTGCGCTCGATACCGCCTACGAGCGCGCGGACGAGTCGGTCAAGGTGCGCTTCGCGCGACAGCTCCGCGCCGACGACCGGGCCGAGATCGCAGCAACACACAGCAGCGTAAGCCTCACCGTCGCGATCGCCGTGGTCACCAACCAAACCGACGTCCTCCTCGTCTGCCGACGCGAAGACGATCCGAACGGCATCACCTGGCAGTTCCCCGCCGGCATCGTCAAGCCCGGCGGAAACTCCCGGACCGTCGCCATCCGCGAAACCCTTGCAGAGACAGGCATCCACGCCTCAGTAGTCCGGGAACTCGGAAGCCGCATCCACCCCATCACCGGCGTATTCTGCGAGTACTTCTTCTGCCTCTACCTCACCGGCCACGTCGAAAACCGCGACACCGCCGAAAACGTCGATGCCGTCTGGATCCCACGCCAACGCGTCAACGACTTCATCCCCACCGACCGCCTCTACCCACCCATACAGCAAGCACTGAACGAGGAGCCATGACCGAGCCAACGCGACCCACCATAGCCGCCGCCGCCGCCGCCGTCATCATCGACGACGGCCGGCTACTCCTCGTTCGCCGCCGCGTCAGCGAAGGCCAACTCTCCTGGCAATTCCCAGCCGGCGAAGTCGAGCAAGGCGAATCCAATGAGGACGCAGCGGTGCGCGAGGCCAACGAAGAGACTGGATTGACGGTCCGAGCGACAAAGTCTCTGGGAAGCCGCGTCCACCCGAACACCGGCCGGACCATGGACTATATCGCATGCGACCGGGTCGACGGAACCGCCTACGTCGCCGACGAAGAAGAGCTGGCTGAGGTGGCGTGGTGCGACCGCGAAACCGTCACCAAGCACGTGCCATACCCGTTCTACGGGCCGGTTCAGGAGTATCTAGACGCGGCGCTTCGCTGACATCAGCTGGCGAGCAAATCAGCCAAGCGAGACCGGACCACGCCATCGTGGAAGTGGTCCGGTAACGGCACCCCGCCGACCGACTGCCGCCCCGACACGACGTCGTCGAGACCGGCAGACGGCAGCCGCTCGGCTAGGTCGAGACAGGCTCGCGCGTACTTGCGAGCCTCGTCTGTCTGACCAAACTCGCGCAGCCTCACGGCAAGCGCGTAGGCGCACTCCGCCGCAGAGCGCCGTTCCTCGTAGAACAGCTCCTCGTCGTATCGCTTCCGCAAGTCGGCGATCGTCGGCGTTGACGCGCCGTCGTCACCGACCACTAGAAGAGGAACTTCTCGGCCACCGTCTGGTAGTCGTGCAGCTCCGAGCCGTCGAACCACAGGTCGACCTCGTACTTGGCCTCGTCCGGCTTGCCTGACGCGTGGACAAGGTTCGCGGCAGCCGTGTGCTGCGACTCCGTGTACGCCTTCGACGTGTGCGCAAAGTCCCCACGGATCGTGCCCGGCGTAGCCTCGTTCGGGAAGGTCACCCCAACAAGACGACGGACGGTCGCGACCGCCTCGACGCCCTCCAGAACCAGCGCGATCACCGGCCCGGTCTGCATGAAGTTCGCGGTCACGTCGAACACCGACTTCCCGAACCGCTCCTCCAAGTCGAAGTAATGCTTCTTCGCCAGCTCAGCATCGATCTGCACCATCTTCGTACCGACGATCTTCAGGCCCGCATCCTCGAACCGCTGAACTATTCGACCGACCAGCCCGCGCGCCACCGCGTCCGGCTTCAGCAACACAAGGGTCCGCTCCAACGACGCCATGTCATCCCCCAAATCCTTCTGCTTTCAGGCGTACAGCTTGCCGGCCGTGGTCAGAGGCCTCACCGCAGGGGTGGAGGACGATCCTCCGCCTCTTGCGAGCGTGCCACACAGAACCCGGTCCAGCAGTCGTGGCCATGCGTTGGGGTCTCGCGACCCGTTGACCCTAGGGGACGTACATCGGCAAGATGAGATGGCCCACGAGCTAGCGCTCCAAGAAGGCCCGTTCCCAGCACTTCCCGATGGAGTCCGAGTGGACCAAAGCATCATCGCCGCGTACGCGGGAGTCGCAGCCGCAACAGGCGCTCTCGTTGCCCTGTTCTTCACCGTTGCCCAATACCGCATCGCCGCGAGGCGCAGCGCCGAAGCGACGTCTGAGATGGCGCGGATGCAACGACAACTTATCAGAGAGGTGGGGGAGGAAAAGAACCGGCCGGGAGTTGAATCCCGACATGGCGAAATGCTCTTAGCAGAGGCAATTGAAGGCCTCCCGTATCGCCTAGGTAACGCGCTCAATGATTTCTCGCATAGGTTCGCGTCCGCATTGCGTTCGAGCTATGAATGGACTGAAGGACGCGATGGCACCGTAGTCTACAATACCGCTATCTATAGCGCTCCAACAGCCAACGAAGCATTAAGCAATGCCGTTCGCGAGATCGCCCACTCGCTGAATTCGCCCTTGCTCGCGATCGAATCCGCGGCGCTTACTCGGATTGCTTTGGAGGGCAAGCGAAGTGCCGAAATGCAGGACATCGTCGATGCAGTAGCAGTATGCAAGGCTTTCCTGCAAGCATATCGAAACTCCACGTCGGACCTCGCCCAAACCGAAGAATGGTCCCCGGGCAGCCTTCGAAGTGCGGTGGCGGCGGCACTCAAAATCTATAGTCAAAGGTTGGAAAAGGCTATAGTGGCAGATGTCGCACTTCCTGACGCAATCGAGGGCTATTCGAATAATCTCCTCGTCGCAATGCTGTTGCCCCTTGTCGAAAATGCCGTTGAGTCGTCGCCAGAGCCTGGGACGGTTGTTGTAAGGGCAGGAGGAACTGCGGATCACCTGTCCCTAAGCGTGGTAAACCAGTTCTCGGGCGACCCGCCGACCACAGAGATATACCAGCCAGAGTTCACCACCAAATCGAACCATAGCGGACTTGGCTTATCGATCGTATCAAGAATGGTGGGGAGCTACCGAGGCGGAGAAGTAAGACATAAAGTTGAGGGAGACCAGATCGAATTTGTCATCAAGCTTCCCTTGAGGCAAGCATGACCGACGAAATCCTGGTCGTCGACGACCAGGTAGACACGGCAAACGCGCTGGCGAGATACATATCCGTCTCAACCGGAATCAGCGCAATAGCAACCAGCGACCCGAGCGAGGCTGCACAACTAGTGCGGGATAAGCCCGTAAAGGTTGCGGTCCTTGACCAACGAATGCCAGAAATGACGGGACTTCAACTATCGACGGTTCTAAGGGAAGTAAATGACAAGCTGCGCCTCATCATGTTCACTGGGCAGGCATCCACAGCAGAAGTGGCGGATGCGGCGTACAACAAAAACTTCAACGAGGTCCTGGAGAAGGCCCAGGTAGAACGGCTCGGTGAAGTTGTCTATCAGCAGTATCTGCTATACCAAATAGAAGCAAGGAGGATTGCGGAAACGGCGACCGTCATAATCCGGTCGCGACCGCTGTATCGACTCTTTGGACCGAGGGTGACCTACTCACTTTCCGACCTCTTCGTACTCCATGAAGAACATATTGAACACAAGGATTGGGAGACCGTCCTCCAACTAAGCCGCGGACAGGAAGACAAGCGAACGTGGAACTGGAGCACCAAAAGGTCCGTGACAGTTGAGAAACAAAGCCAGGAGGCTTTCAAGTCAACACTCAAGGGGCGGTTGACTTCTCCTCTCGGTTTTGTGGAATCAGCAATCGAAGAGGCACTAACGGAGCTTCAAAAGGAAACCTACACTGTCGAGACCTCTGCGGCGTCCTCCCACGAGGTCACCCTTAAGTTGTCTGACAATGACACCGATGTGCGAGCACGACATTTTCAGCGGGCAGCCGTCTATCGACAGTGGATTGCGGTAATAGATATTGCTTGCGATTGCTGTGGTGGATTGCGGGAGGAGCGCATGATAGTCAACGAGCGGCTTCCTCTATTCGCTACTCGACAGGTCGATTATCTTGAAGGTGGTTCCCGTGTCTATAACACAGGGCTAATCCGCGCAGCGTACGTCCCAAACGATAAACTGAAACTCTAGATTTGAGAAACGCGGCCAGCAACCCAAAGTCATCGCGAGGAGCCGCGCATAGGGAGAGGGTAACGCCACGACTGTTCCTCAGCATTACCGCGGGTGGCCCATCGCACTGTAATGGTGCTATCTGATGTTGCCATGCTTCTGGCCGCAATGAAAGTGAGTGCTTCGCCGGGACGTAGCGCTTGCGGTTCCGGGGCACGAAGGATCATGGTCCTGTGGGCAGCCACAGAAACATCGTCCGCCTCGGCGCTCCCGACATTTTCAAGTCTGTAGGCGTCGCCTTGGTGGTGCACGAGGGACCACCGCACACTGGGGCTATCGAGGGGCGTGCTCAACCGACCAGGACGATGCGCGGCCATCGTCTCAAGTGCCTCAACGACGCGTCGTGTGTACTCCTCAGTAAGCCGCGCCGCTGCTTCGGATCGCTCTGCCGCAGTTACCGCCTGCTGCTGTTGAATGCGTTGGCCGTCCCTCGTTGCCTTCTCCTGCCGAATCATGACAACGGTGGTCGCGATGCCAACCATGAGCGCGACACCGACGCCCACCACCGTTGCTTGATCCGAGAACTTCTCCCAGTCGGCCGCGAGCGGCAAGCTAGTAAGCAACACCGGGCAACCTTAACCACGCCTCGCAAGTGAGCGAGGCGGATGGCACTTCTGTGGATGCGTTCAACGACCCCAACTACGGCCTAGTAGATGCGTAGAAACCCAGAATCATCGTTACCAGGATGAGGCACGAGAACATTCCCCACAAGAACGACTTAAAAGACCACTCGCTGGTAGGTACGAACCGACTCGCCGCCATGGCGAGGTCCTGGGATGCGCCTTTAATGTCCGTCACATGCCCGTCGAAACCGCGGATCTCGGCGACTGCTGCAACTAAGCTTTGGGCTATTGCTTGGGTCTGGTAAAGATCGTTCGAAAATGCCTCGAATTGATTAGCCGCGTGCGACAGTTTCTCCGCGACCTGCGCGTTGATGTTGTCGCCGGCCCAACTCAGCATTTGAGCCACATCAGGATTGATGTTTCTACCGGCGGTGTAGAGTGCCTCCGCGACATCCCAGTTGAGGTTGCGGGCCGCCATCTCCATTGCGAACACCGCTTCAGTGGAGATTACGCCGTCGTGCAGTGCTCTCGTCAACAGTTTCGCGAGCCCGGGAGCCTCACTGGCGAGCTTGTTCAGAACCGCTTTAGTTCTCCCATCCATCGTCTCGACGGTGCCGTAGTTGTTTCCACCGATGAACGTGCCCGGGCCGCTGTTGGTCTGTCGATAGATCGGCGAGTCGCCGGTTGGTTGCGAGATGACCACGGTCACTTACCTCGCGAGGGAGCGATACGTCCGTAATTGTCGCCGCCAATGAAAGTTCCGGAGCCGGAATTGTTCTGCTCCTGGACATACATCAACTTCGAACCTACCGGCGACGCTGACATCTCCAGGAGATCAGCGCGAACCTCGGGGTGAGAGGCAACGTATGCACCGAGAACGGCAGCCCAGCGGGCCGTCACGTCGGCCTTGGAGGCGGTCCGGCTGGCAAGCGCAGCCGCGTCCTGCTCAACGGCCTCCAGCTGCTGTGCACGCTGTTGCTTCGACTCTTGCCGGAAGATGCGCGCGGCCCACTCCCGGACCGCGTCTACGCGGCCGTTGAGCATGTGGGCAACCACGCTCCCTGCCGCTCCAGTGATGATGGCGGTTGTTTCTGCGTCGAACACTGGCGTGGGCCTCTTTCCAGTCGGGGGGCATGAGGTCTTCGGGTGAGACCGTGACCGACTGTAGGTGACGGGTACGACACAACCGGGAAGCTCTGTCACTCGATCGTGTGCGGCCCTCACCGACCGCATTCGAACGAGGTATGGGCCTCGGGCCGTCGGCCTAGCGGCCTGGACCGCACCCCGGGCGACCTGGCCAACTTGACCTTGGCTAGCCCATCGTCAACTCCGGTGTCACTGGCAGCCAGCCGCGTCTGCGCCACTCGCCCCAGCCAGGCCGACATTGCCCGTCGACGGCAACGACTCCAAGAACTCGTCCACGGGTGGCCCTGGGAGAAGCCTGGGAGACGATCTTCCCGACGCATCCGCCGCGAGCCGACCCATGCCACTCGATACCGGCAAGCTGACCTGCGTCAATAGTCCGATAGCGAAGTCGCCCGACTGCGTTGACGTAGCTGGGGGTCAAGGGGTCGTGGGTTCGAATCCCGCCGTCCCGACAGCAGGTCAGAGGCCATCACCCAGGATCGGGGATGGCCTCTTTCGATCTTGTACAGCAGCAAAGTACAGCAGCGGCTCGTCGGTCCAGGCTCTCGCCCAGTCGCCGTAGCCCATCACGTGTGTCCTGCGGTGATGCCTGCGAGTAGATCTCCATGGTGATCGAGAAATCGGCGTGCCTGAGGATCGCCATCGCGATCCGGGGGTGTACGTCGAGATCGACCAGAAGTGAGGCGCGAGTGCGCCGACCGTCGTGCACGCTGATCTTCCTGACCGTGGCGTGCTGGCGACGGGCCTCCCACGATCGGTAGAAGTTGCGTGGCTCAATCGGTCGGCCGAACCGGGTAGTGAACGCTTTGATCGACTCCGAGGCAAGCGACCACGGCGGTGGCGTCTGCGTTGAGGAAGAGCTGGAAGTGGTATGGCGGTTCATCAAGGTCAACGGCCCGGAGTCGTACCGGCTGCTGCCCGAGGGCGCGCAGCGTCTCCACCGCAGCGGTGAAGCCCAAGGTCGATATGCCCTCCTGACGGGTGTGTGCGTCACGTCGGCGGTAGATCTCGAACAGCCCGGAGGCGGGTTGGTCGATATCGGTGACCCAGAACCGGGCACCGGCCAGCACGGCGCTCCTGCATGCGCTGAACGCGGCGCCAGGAGTGTCCAACAGCTGGGCTAGGCGATCGCGGTCCACGGCAGGAATCTACTGCTCGACCTGCGTCTGCTCGATCTTGCGAGGTCGGTTGGGACGCGAGTGTCAAGCATCTCCCGTGACCAGACACGCGGCTGCCGGCAGGTGTCGGGCTCCAATTGATCCGTTACGGATCTGGGTCAGGTGATCTGTGACAGCTCCGGCTAGAAATTGTCCGTATGCGTGAGGCTGGTCGAGCCGACGACGCGGCGCGCCTCGGCGATGACGTCGGCGTCGACGTCCTGTTGGGTCATGTCGGTTACGTCCAAGTAGTCGTAGACGTCGTCCAGCTCGACGAGGCGCTCAGCTAGCTCCAGCGTGTCGTGACCGAAGGTGCGGTATGCCCAGACGGTCAGGGCGCTGGGCTCCATGAGCCCGGTCAGTACACGTCGAGCGAGTGTTCTGACTGCTGCCTCTGCGCCCGCGCGACTGCCCGGCGGGTAGAAATCCAGGCCGACCTCACGGAGGGCTGCAGGAACTTCTTCGTCGGCGTGGCGGGTATGCACCCCGGCGAGCATGGCGAGGGTAGGACCGTCGTGTCCGGTGACAAGTAGGTCGCAGGCAATCTCGACGAGTTCGGCGGCGCTGATGTAGCCGACGCTCCACAAAGCGGCTGCGTCGCGGGCTTTGTCCAGGGCTTCGGCAGCTTCCACGTGTTCATGATGGACTGGTTCGGCCGTCTTCTCACGGGCATTTCTGCGGGGGCAGGCGGGCGAGCGACCTCAGGTCAGCGGGGCACAGACCACTAGCACGCGCCAGGTCGCGGGCACAGTGCGATCGACTGGCCCTTGCACGACCGATCAGTGACTGACTGCGTTACAACGGGCGCAGCTACGCGCTTCGCTACATGACAGCAACCGCCACGATCTGTGCCGACGTGCCGCCCGTGACTCTTAAGCCGCTGGTCCGCAGGCGACGGGTGACCAACTGAGTGACAGCGGGTCCCGACGGCGCAGGACAGCCACGGGCGCCAAGGGACTGTTTGGCCTGGTAGAAGCGGATGCCCAGCGAGGTCAGCGGTTGTCGAAATCTCGTTCACACCGAAGAAGTCGGCCGTTACCATCGCTCGGATGGAAGCGTCGTACCGCCTATCGAAGTATGTGAACAAGGTCTTCCACTGGGCGAGGGTCACCGTGTCGGCGGACGTTGCGGAGCAGGACAGCATCACCGTTGCGGAAGATGTGTTCGCACTGCGCGGGTACCCGCCAGGCGTCGAGGTAGACGCGATGCGCTCGGAAGCGGTCGACGGTGTGCGGTATGCGCTTGGCAAGCTGCCGCAGGGTGGCCCGCGGTATGAGGTGACGGTTATCCAGATTGAGGATGCGCCGGCAGACACCGGACCGGGTGACGTGAAGTTAGCCGCCGCCCAAGCCACCTGGGCAGCTTTGCAATTCCTGCCAACCGAGCCGCCGTCATTTGACCACAGCGGACCGGTCTTCCCCGACTGACCGCCCACGATTCCGTTTGGCACCCCCTGATCGATGGGGACCACACGTCCTGCTCGGACGCTCACCGACGGCGTAACAGACGACGCCTCGCCCGATACCGGATCGCGGCTGACGTGCGCAACGCCTAACCCGACGTCCTGGGGGTCAAGGGTCGTGGTCCGCTGTAGAAGACGGGAGGCCGGCCTCGGTACGCAGACCTCCCCGTAAACCTACTGGACGAGCTTGTGGCGAAGGTTGAGCTACGTGCATACCTCGACTCGGATGAACGGCGTGTGGGACGGGTAGTTGGCGGCACCGTCGACGAGCGTGGTGCCGTCGAAAACGATCGTCGCCGTCGCGGTGGCGGGGCGCTGCTTGAGCCACGATCCCGGCCCGGATTCATCGGTCACGATTGGTCCGGTCGCGGTCCAACGGACGTTGATCGAAACTGTGTGCAGCCCGCCTCTGTTGTCCCGCACGTTTGCGTACGTGCCGCTGACAGTCACGTACTCGAGGTTCGGGTCGAACTGCGTGCTCGGCAACTGCGTCTGTGTCGCCACGCCGAGGCCCCAGCTGAAGGTGCCGTCGGGGCATTGGCCCGCAAACCCGACCCCGAGGGGCGGATTGGGGTCGGGCGTCATGCCCTCCTCGAAGAAGTTGACCGATTGCACATTCAGGCGGCCGGCGGAGGCGGTGGAGCCGTCCGGGCACTGGAACGGGGTTGACCAGCGCGCGGCGGCGGCTTGCTCGGTAGTGGTGACCGATGCGGATGCGACAGACGGCACGGCGAGCACCGCCAAAACGACAACCAGGGGGACGGCAAACCGGTACAGTCTCGAAGGCCGGTAGATGGATGGGGTTCTCAGCAACCGCAGACCACGCATGACGCTCCATTTCTGTGAGTTCGACCAGCCGGACTTTGACTCGTACCACGCAAAGGGCTTCGGCTCGGTTCGCCCGGGCGGACACGGCATGGAGATCCACTGTCCTTCATTCACGACTTCCGATGAATGCGACGATTTACCGCGCTGGCACTCATTCGGGGGCGTGGCTGGAGTGCGCGGCGGCGGCGATGCCGGTGTAGGAGAGGTGCCAGACCATTCCGTCGGCGGCGTGTTCGAAGTTGTGGCAGTGGTCCATCCAGATGCCAGGGTTGTCGGCGGTGAAGGTGATTTCGTAGGTCTGGCCGGGTGCGACATTGAGCGTGTCTGTCCACCATGGACTGCCGGACACCGGTGCGCCGTTGCGGGACAGGACGCGGACGCGGTGGCCGTGAAGGTGCATGGGGTGGTCGATGATGCCGCGGTTGGTGATGCGCATCCCTACGGTGTCGCCCAGCGCGACGGTCAGGTTCGGGATGGCCGGCCACTGCTGGCCGTTGACCGTGTTGGCCCAGCTGAACGTGCCGCCGGTGAAGCCGAATCCGTTGTCCAGGACCAGTTCGTAGGTGCGATCGGCGGTGGCGGGCGGCGGCGTGCCGTCCGGGGTGCCGTAGTGCGCCGGGTCGAACATCGGGCCGGTACGGTGGCGTGCGGGATCGTGGCATCGTCGTGGCCGTCGGGGACGAACAGGCGGGCCGCCCCCGCGGGTTTCTCGCTGGTGTGCATGCTGACCGACACCGCGGTCTCGGGCATGTCGAACGTGACGTCGTAGCGACCGCCGGCCGCCAGCAGCAGGACACCACCGGTGGGCAACAGGCCCGGCTCGTGTACGGCGTTGCCGTCGATGGCGGCGACGTGGAACGTCGTCCCCGTGACCTGGATCCGTTGGGGGTCCTGGGAGCTGTTGACCAGTCTGAGCCGTACGGCCCGACCAGGTTCCACCTTCTGCCGCGTCGGGGTGTCAGCGGTGTCGAAGGCGCCGACCAGGTCCTGGCCGATGGGCCACTGGTGCGCGAACAGGGCGGCTTCATAGGTACGGTCGTCGGCTGACGGCGTGGGAGGGTCCACGATGAACGCGCCGAACAGACCCCGTGAAACGGCGTCCTGGGAGTCTCGGTGGGTGTGGTACCAGAAGGTGCCGGCCCGGTCGGGAACGAATCGGTAGACGAACCGGCCACCGGGCAGCACCGGGTCCTGCGTGAGCCCGGGTACGCCATCTTCCGCGTTGGGCACGTCGACACCGTGCCAGTGCACGGTCACGCCCTCGGCCACGTCGGTGTTGAGGAGGGTGACCTCGACCAGCTGGCCTTGGCGTACGCGCAGGGTAGGGCCGGGTGCCGTGCCGTTGAACGTCAGCGCGTCGACCTGGCGTCCCGAGGAGAGCCGGACCGCGTGGTGCGCGGCGACCAGCGTAAATCGCGCGTCGGGTCGGCCCTGCTGCGGTCCCGTCAGTGTCGCGACGGCGACGCCGTGGCCGGCGTGCTCGGTCGCCGCCGCTGCCGGTGCCTGGTTCTGTAGGTAAAGGCCGCCGACGGCGGCGATGAGGCCGAGGACGGTCAACCCACTCAGCCACGGCAGGCGAGCCGCGCCCGCACGAGTTGCCCGCCAGCGCAGCAGTCCGGCGGCTGTCCCACCGGTGATCGAGAGCAGGCAGATCACCACCGCTGCGATCAGCGAGTCGGATTTCGGGTCCTGCGGCACCCAGGCCAGGTAGGCGGAGATGAGCACCCCGATGGCGGCGACCTGACCGGTGACGCGAGCCGCGGCGGGCCGCGTACCCGTTGTGAACACGGCGACGAGTGGCACCACAGCGGCTGGCAGGCCGACGGTGACGCGGTCGTCGACGAGGTACCAGCTTTCGGTCCACAACAGGACCGCCACGACTGTTCGGGCGGTGACCAGGGCGGTGGTGACGATCAGTGGCCACCGGGTGCGACCGCCGGCGGCGGCGCGCAGGCCCAGCAGTACGGCGCTGACCGCGGCGCCCGCCGCGAGCAGCAGATCGGTGATGAACAGCGACTCGGCCATGACTTCCTTTTTCGTGGTGCCGGGAATCACGGTGTACGTGAACGCGACGCCGTCGATGTCGTCGAGGATGCCGATCGTGCTGTCGAAGAGGGCCGGGTCACCCCAGACGAGG
>NZ_JBFAIU010000066.1:0-28968 GCF_040654855.1 Asanoa sp. NPDC050611 | reverse complement strand
GCCGTGGTGCTCGGCGTTCCTGGGCTACGGCACCGGGGTGCACGCGCCCGGGCGGCGCGCCGATCCGTTCGTGGCCGTGCACCACCTGCTGCTGGCGCACGGCCTGGCCGTGCCCGTGCTGCGTTCCGCGTCGCCGGGGTCGCAGGTCAGCATCGCGCTCAACGGGGGCACGGTGCGGCCGGTCACGTCGTCGGCGGCCGACGTGGACGCCGCGCGCCGGATCGACGGGCTGCTCAACCGGATCTTCTTCGACCCGGTGCTGCGCGGCGCCTACCCCGCCGACGTCGTGGCGGACACCGCGTCGGTGACGGACTGGTCCTTCGTGCGCGACGGCGACCTGGCCGCGATCAACGCGCCGCTGGACGCGCTGGGCGTCAACTACTACCAGCCCGACCTGGTCGGTGCCGCGCCGTCACCGGTCGACGACGGCAGCCCCTATCCGACCGGGGGCCGGGTCGTGCACCACGAGCTGCCCGGGCCGGTGACCGACATGGGCTGGCCGATCGACCCGACCGGGCTGCGCGACATGCTGCTGCGGGTCACCGCGGACTACGGACCGATCCCGTTGTACGTGACGGAGAACGGCGCCGCGTTCGTGGACACCGTGGCGGACGGGCGGGTGCGGGACGTGGAACGGATCGACTACCTGCGCTCGCACCTGGCGGCGGCGCACTCGGCGATGGCGGCCGGGGTCGACCTGCGCGGCTACTTCGCCTGGTCGCTGCTCGACAACTTCGAGTGGGCGCTGGGCTACGGGAAGCGCTTCGGGCTCGTGCACGTGGATTACGCGACGTTCACGCGCACGCCCAAGGACAGTGCCTTCTGGTACCGCGACGTGATCGCGCGCGGTGGCCTCTAGACCTGGGTGAGGCGGGCGGCGAGGTCGCCGGTGCGGTCGAGGACGGTCAGGTAGGCGCGGGCCCAGGCCCGGATGTCGTGGACGCGCAGGTGGGCGCGCATGGCCCGCATGCGCTCCTCGACGTCGTCGCTGCTGGCCTTCGTCGCGTTCGTCAGCACCGCCTTGAGGCCGTCGAGGTCGTGCGGGTTGCAGAGGTAGGCCTGCGTGAACTCGGCGGCGGCGCCCGCGAACTCGCTGAGCACCAGCGCGCCGGTGTCGTCGACCCGGGACGCCACGTATTCCTTCGCGACCAGGTTCATCCCGTCGCGCAGCGGTGTGACGGCCATGATGTCGGCGACGCGGTAGAGGGCGGCCAGCTCCGCCCGGTCGAACGGCTGGTTGAGGTAGTGGATGGCCGGCTCACCGACGCGGCCGTACTCGCCGTTGATCCGGCCGACCTCCCGCTCGACCCGGTTGCGCAGCGCCCGGTTGTGCTCGACCCGCTCCCGGCTGGGCACGGCGACCTGCACCATCACGGTGTCGCGGACCTTGACCTGGCCGCTGTCGAGCAGCTCGCTGTAGGCCTTGAGCCGCTGTTCGATGCCCTTGGTGTAGTCCATCCGGTCGACGGAGAGGATCACGTGCCGCGGGTCGCCGAGGTCGGCGCGCAGCTGCCGGGCGCGGGCCACCACGGCCGGGCCGGCCGCCAGCGCCTCCATGTCAGCCGTGTCGATGGAGACCGGGAAAGCGCCGACCCGCACGATCCGGTCGTCGATCGCGATGCGGCGGTCGCTGGCCTGGAGCCCGAGCACCTTGACGGCGAGCTGGGCGAAGTTGTGGGCGGCCTGGGCCCGCTGGAAGCCGATCAGGTCGGCGCCGAGCATCCCGCGCAGCAGCTCGGCGCGGCGGGGGAGCTGCATGAACAGCTCCGGTGGCGGGAACGGCACGTGCATGAAGAACCCGATGTTCAGGTCGGGCCGTAGCTCGCGCAGGATCCCGGGGACGAGCTGCAGGTGGTAGTCCTGCACCCAGACGGTGGCGCCGGGCTCGGCCAGGGCGGCGGCGGCCTCGGCGTACCGCTGGTTGATCCGCTGGTAGGCCTCCCACCAGCGCCGGTGATAGACGGGCTGCTCGACCGCGTCGTGGTAGAGCGGCCAGAGCGTGGCGTTGGCGAACCCCTCGTAGTGCTCGGCGATGTCCTCGGTGCTCAGGGGCACCGAGTGCATGTGCACACCGTCGAGGTCGGGCACGTGCCGGGCGGGCCCGGTCTGGCCGGCCCAGCCGACCCAGGTGCCAGGGGTCTTACGCAGGATGGGATGGAGGGCACTGACCAGCCCACCAGGCGACCGCCGCCACTCACAGGCGCCATCAGGCGCGATGCTGTCATCGACGGGCAGCCGGTGGGCGACGACCACGAAGGCACTTCTACGCATGGGGCAGCAGGCTCCGCTCGAGCGGTGGCGAAAACGACAGTCACCAATTCCTACTGACGCCACGTTACGCGACGATTACAAGCAGCCGTGCGAAGGGTGCACCGACTGTCCATTTCACCCAGATTTAAGGATTTACCCAAACCCCCGCGCCCGCGCCCGCTGCCGGGCACACATCGCGGACAGCGTCTGGTGAAACGCATGCCGCCGGTTCTGGTCGAGGTTGAGCGGCAACTCCAACGACTCGCCCCTGCGACCTGATGACACCCCTCGACCGGCACCCGCGGCGGCACGACGGGGAAGTACCGGGCGTAGACCCCGGGAGCCGCCGGCACCGGGCTGGGGCGGGCGAGCACCGCGGCCGCGGTGTGCAGTTCGGCGGGGCAGCGCAACGGGTCCACCGCACTCCCTCGGTCGATCTTTGATCTTGTCACCGCGGAGGTGGCAGCGGAGCGTTGTCTGGCGGGAGCGACGGTCGCGCCCCAGGCGGGCCCGAGCAGGGAAAAGCTCTAGACCTTGGCTCCGTCGTCGGGGTCGTAGTCTTCGTCGTCGCCGTGGCGGAGGCGGGAGATCAGGGTGATGAAGCCGGCCAGGATGGCGAGGAAGCCCAGGACCACCACGATCGTCGAGTCGATCGGGATCAGGGTCGGGAACAGGAACAGGACGAAGCCCAGGACGATGCCGAGCAGGCCGGCCACCGCGTATTTCGAGATGCGGGGCAGCGGCGGCGGTGGCGGTGGCGTGTAGCCCTCGTCGTCGGTCGGTTCGCCCGGCAGGTCGTTGCCGAACGTGTCCAAGCCGTCGAGCAGGCTCGGGCCGTCGTCGGTGCGGGGGCCCAGGTTCACGCCCGAGATATCAGTGGCCGACGGGCGGCGGGCCGGGGAGGCCGGCGGCTCGATGGAGCGCGTCGGGTCGGCCGGGGCCGTCAGCGTGTCGGCGGTCGCGTCCGGCAGGTTTTCCGAGGCCGGCCACGGTGCGGTGTCGGGCTCCTTGTCCCAGCCTTCGACGATCTTGGCCCACGCGGCCTCGACGTCCGGATCGTGCCCGTTCGTGCGCTGCGGTGCCTCCTCCTCGGAGGCGAGCTTCGCGAGATAGCCGCGGGCGGTCTCGAGGTGGGTGCTGTCGACGTAGAGGCGGTCGACCGGTCGCGGCGGCACCGTGGTGGTGCGGGTCACGGGGTTGAGGTCGGACGACGGCTGCAGGTAGGCGGCGATGCCGCCCGCGCCGAGCACCTCGAGCAGGTGTTCGCCGACCCGTGGGTCGACGTCGCCGGCCACGGCGAAGTCGGCCGCGTCGAGACCGTTGTCCCGCCGGCCACGGCGGGCACCACCCGCTGACACCGCATCCCCTCCTGCCTGCCCCCGGGGATCGCCCGCGAGCCGTGCCGCCAATCGTGACACGTCCGCAGCCCCTTCCAGTAGTCCGTTGTGGCATGGCGTACGCGCTTCGTAGGCTCAATGTCGTAGCGTCTGCTCGCAGGCACTGCGGGGGAGAAGGGGCATCGGTTGCTGTACTGGCTGCTGAAGTACGTGATCCTCGGCCCGTGGCTCCGCATGATCTTCCGCCCGGTGGTCGAGGGGCGCGACAACGTCCCCGCGACCGGGCCGGCGATCATCGCCAGCAACCACCTGTCCTTCTCCGACTCGATCTTCATGCCGCTGATGGTTCGGCGGAAAGTGACCTTCGTGGCGAAAGCCGAATACTTCACCGGCAAGGGCCTCAAGGGCTGGCTCGTGAAGATGTTCTTCGTCGGCACCGGCACGATCCCGGTCGACCGCGCCGGTGGCCGGGCCGCCCAGGCCGCGCTCGACACCCAGCTGCGGGTGCTGCGCGCCGGCAACCTGGCCGGCATCTACCCCGAGGGCACCCGCTCGCCGGACGGCCGCCTCTACCGGGGCAAGACCGGCGTCGCCCGGCTCGCGCTGCTCAGCGGTGCCCCGGTGGTGCCCGTGGTGATGCTCAACGCCGACGAGATCCAGCCGCCCGGGAAGGTCATCCCCAAGATCAAGCGCGTCCGGATCCGGTTCGGTGAACCCATTGACTTCGCGCGGTACGCGGGGATGTCCGGCGACCGGTTCGTCGAGCGGGCGGTCACCGACGAGATCATGTACGAGCTGATGGAGCTCTCCGGCCGCGAGTACGTCGACATCTACGCGCAGAAGGCGAAGAACGCCGCCGCGCGCGTGCCCGCCCCCGCGAAGGCGTCCGACCCGCCGACCGCGGTCGCCGCCTAACTGGCCAGCGTCGCTTCCGGTGTCGGGCTGCCGGTCAGGCGCAGCAGGCCCGGCGCCCGGTTGCGGGTCGCGAACGCCTGCACCTCGGTCAGCGCCACCTCCGCCGCGGCCCGCTCGCCGGCCTCGCTGAAGCTGCGCACCGCCAGCGCGAGCGCGAGCATCCGGTCGGTGACCGCCGGGATCTGGCCGTAGATGCCGGCCGCCGCCGCGTAGAGCTGGCCCGCCCGGCCGGGGTCGTCGCCGGCCGCCGCCAGGGCCGCGGACACGATCCGCAGCGCCGCCTCGGCCCACGGGGTCCGGTGGCTGACCCGGTCGAGCATCCCGCGCACCCGGACCGCCGCGTCGCGGCCCGTCAGCGCCGCCGCCCGGGCCGCCGCCGACACCCACTCGCCGCTGGCCAGCGCAGGCACGGCCGACCACGACTCGGCCAGCTCGTCGAGGAGGGCATCCGCCTCCTCGGTGCGGCCCTGCAGGGCGCGGACCTGGGCGGCCAGGCCGAGCATGTTCCACCGCGGCCGGTAGAAGCCGCTGCTGCGCGCGGTCTCCAGCGCGTCGCTGACGTCGTCGGTCTCGCCGACCGTCGGCACCGGCTGGTCGCGCAGCACCCGCAGGCAGGCCCGCAGCCCGCGGACCTGCATGTCCCAGCGGCCCTCCGGCGTCTCGACGAACGCGTCGGCGGCGGTGAGCAGCCGGTCGAACTCGCCGCCGAAGTAGGCCCGCATGGCCTCGCCGGAGTAGCTGGTGTTGAGGGTGTGGCCGCCGGGCACCTCGGACGCGGCCTCGCTGAGCAGCTCGTTGGAGCGCACCCAGTCGCCCTCTTCGATCAGCACCGCGGCCAGGTTCTGCACGGCGCGCTTCGTCACCAGCAGCGCGTGCTCGCGGCAGAACTCGGTGACCTCGTAGAGCTCGGGCAGCGCGCCCCGGTCGCCGGCCTGGTAGCGGGCCATCGCGACGGTGATCCGGGCGTTGGTCCGCGTCTCCACGCTGCCGAGCCGCTCGGCGATCTCGGCGGCGGCGCTCGCGGCGGCGATCGCCGGGTCGCGCTCGTAGTTGAGCATGTGCAGGCGACCCAGTTCGGCGTACGCGTCGGCCTTCTCGGTCGAGTCGGGCACGCCGTCGAACAGCTCGACCGCCCGGTCGAGGCAGGACAGCGCCGCGCGGCGGTCGGCGCGCAGCCAGGCCGCCTGGCCGAGCAGGGTCCACGCCCGGGCCGCGGAGGCTGCGTCGCCGTGCGCGTAGAGCCGGTCCGCGAGCGTGACGAGCTGGTCCGGGCCGCCGCCGGTGAGGAACTCGGTGCGGTCGCGGTAGAAGGAGATCTCGGTGCGCAGCAGCTCGAGCTGGAGCCGGCCGGCCGGGTCGGACTGGTCGGCCAGCGCGATCGCCCGCTCGACGTGGTTGGCCGCCGCGTCGAGGGCGTGCAGGGCGTACGCGCGCCGCGCGGCCCGGTGCAGCGCCTCGCGCGCCGGCCCGGCGAACGGGGTCGGGTCGACGCCGAGCGTGCGGGCGATCTCGTGGGCCGCCCAGCGGTGGTGGGCCAGCACCTCGGCGAGGTCCGTGGCGCGGCTGCGGGACAGCGCGTCGAGCCACTCCGCGGTGCGCTCGTGCCGGGCCACCCGCTCGGTGCGCGGCAGCCGCTGGTAGCAGACGTCGCGGACCAGCACGTGGCCGAACCGGAACTCCGGCTGCCCGGCCATCGTCGACGTCGACTGCTCGTGCACGAAGTCGCGCTGCTCCAGCCGGCGCAGCGAGCGCTCGACCGACTCGACGTTGCGGCCCAGCGCCGCGGCCACCGCACCAGGCCAGAACACCATGCCGACGACGGACGCGGCGAACAGCACCGTGCGGTCCTTGGCGTCGAGCAGGTCGACGCGGTTGGCGATGACCGCGTGCACACTGTCCGGCATCGGCAGGTCGAGCCGCTTCTCCAGCGACCAGCCCCGCCCGGACTGGCGCAGCGCGCCCTGCTCGATCAGCATCCGCACGTACTCGTGTGCGTAGAGCGGGTTGCCGTCGGCCAGCTCGACCAGCGGGCTGAGCATGTCGGCGGAGAACGCCGCCTGGCCGAACATGTGCGCGTAGAGGGTCGCGATGCCGGTGTTGCGCAACGGCGGCAGGGTGATGGTCAGCGACCCGGTCAGCGACGCGGCCCAGCCCGGGTCGCGGTCCACCAGCTCGGGCCGGGCGGTGCACAACAGCACCAGCGGCACGTCCCGGGCGGACGCGCCGAGCAGCTCGACGAAGCGCAGCATGCTCTCGTCGGCCCAGTGCAGGTCCTCGAAGACGAGCACGGTGGGGCGGCGGGCGGCGAGCGCGACCAGGAACCGGCGCCAGGCGGACTCCGCGTCCTCGGCGGCCAGCCGGCTCGCGGGCAGGCCGACCAGCGGGCGCAGCGCGTCGATCAGGCGGTCGGCCTCGGCCGGACCGACCAGTTCGGACACCGCCTTGGTCAGCCGCTGCGCCGCGGTCGCGGCCGGGTCGGTGTCGAGGATGCCGGCCTCGGCCTTGACGATGTCGGCGAGCGCGGCGAAGGCGACATTTTCGCCGAACGGCGGGCACCGGCCCGTGCGCCACGTGACCGGCTCGTCGATCAGCCGTTCGGCGTGCTTGAGCAGCTCGCGGACGAGACGGCTCTTGCCGATGCCGGCCCGGCCGAACACGGTGACCACCTGGGGCAGCCGCTCGCGCATCGACCGGTGCAGCGCGTTGACCAGCAGGCCCAGCTCGTGCTCGCGGTCGACGAGCGGCGTGGCGTCGGGCTCTTTGTCGACGTGCGGCCGCCGGCGCGGCGCGACCGCGAGCCAGACCTCGGTCGGCGTCGAGCGGCCGCGCAGGGTCACGGCGGGCTGGTCCTGGTAGCGGACCGCGTCCTTGGTCAGCGAGTACGTGTTGCCGCAGACCAGCACGCCGCCGGGCGGCGCGGCCGACTGCAACCGGGACGCGGTGTTGACCACGTCACCCGCGACGATCGCCTGCCCGCCGTCGCGGGCCGCGGCGACGTCGACCAGCGCCTCGCCGGTCGCGACGCCGACCCGGAACCGCATGCCGGCCGCGTCGGCGCCGTCGGGCGCGAAGCGGGACAGCACCCGTTGCAGCTCGAGCCCGGCGCGCACGCAGCGCAGCGGGTCGGTCTCGGTGGCGACCGGCGCGCCGAACAGCGCCATCACCGCGTCGCCGATGTACTTCTCGACCACGCCGCCGTACTGCCCGACCACCCGCCGGGCGGCCGAGAAGAACCCGGTCTGCATGGCCCGCACCTGCTCCGGATCGGCCCGCTCGGCGTACGGCGTGAAGTCGATGAGGTCGACGAACAGCACGCTGACCCGGCGCCGGTCCTCCTGCTGCTCGCCCGACACCTCGGCGCGCCCGCCGGTCTCGCGCGGCGTGCCGCAGTTGGTGCAGAACGCGGCGTCCGCGGGGATGGGCCGGCTGCACTGACGGCAGGGTGGAGCCAGCTCCGCACCGCAGCCGCCGCAGAACCGGTCGTTCTCGGCGGGGGTCCGGCCGCACCGAGCGCAGGCAGCGAGGATGGCGGACTCCTCCGACTATCAGGATCTCGCAGCCTACCCAGCCCGGCCGCCTGTCAGGAACTGTCCTGTTGGCTAGTGGACAGTCCACCGTGGCGGCCCGTCGGTAGAGTCGGCCGCGGCCGAGATCGACTCTTGAAGGAGACCATCGATGGTTTACGTACGCCTGGAGAAGGACTGGACCGACCAGGCCGGTGTCGCGCACGCCGCGGGGGCGAGCGTCGACGTCGACGCCGCGACGCTGGCGCAGTTGGAGGCCGACGGCACCGTGGCGGGTGACACCGAGGCACAGCGTTGGGTCGGTCCGACCAACGAGGAGCCCGACGTGAAGGCCCAGGGCTGGGTGGGGCCGACGCGCGAGGAGCCCGAGGCCAAGGCGCAGGGCTGGGTGGGGCCGACGTCGCCGCCGAAGGACACCGACGCCGACGAGTGGGTGGGACCGACGGCCCCGCCGAAGCAGACCAAGCCGGACGAGTGGGTCGGCCCGACGGCACCGCCGGCCAACTGATCCGCGCGGGGGCCCTGGCGCGAGCCGGGGCCCCTTCCGCGTCAGCGGTCGGGCATGCCGGCGCGCCGGCGCAGCGCCGCGACGTCGGTGACCACGATGCGGCGGCCCTCGGTGCGCAGCCAGCCGCGGTTGGCGAACGAGCCGATCGCCTGGTTGACGCTCTGCCGTGAGCCGCCGGCCATCTCGGCGAGCTGGCTCTGGTTGAGCTCGATGGTGATCATCGGCGCCTGGCTCTCGCCGGCCAGCCGCACCAGGGTCTTGGCCACCCGACCGGGCAGGTCGAGGAAGACGTGGTCGGCGTTCTGCTCGGTCAGGCGGCGGATCAGCGCGCCCAGCGAGCGCATCACGGCGTCGAGTATCCGCGGGTTGGAGTGCACCAGCTCCATGAACGCCGAGCGCGACAGCGCCAGCGCCGTGCAGTCCTCGATCGCCTCGGCGGACGTCGAGCGGGTCGACGCGTCCAGGAGGGACACCTCGCCGAGCGTCCCGGGTGGACGGACGACGGAGAGGACGGCGCGCTCGCCGGTCGGCGCGGTGACGAACACCGCGACGGCGCCCCGGCGGAGCACGATGAGCGATTCGCCAGGGTCGTTCTCGACGAACAACAACTGGCCTTTGCGGTACGTGCGGGGCACGGCGGCGGCGATGACCCGCTGCCGAACCTCAGGCTCGAGCCCGGCGAACAGCTCGACCCCGGTCAGAGCGTCGCCAGGATCTGGCAGGCGACCCTCCACGGCTCCGACCCCTCCCCGGCTCTTGGACACATCCCACTGACCGACCCATTCAGTCGGCAGCGTCGACACATCAGATCATGTCGTTCCTGTCGCGTGCTGTACACCCCTGAAATCGCTTCCGTGACAGTCCCGTGTTGTCCGTTCGGGCAGGCTCACTGTCAGACCCGCTGCTGGTGGGGGCCGGACGGGGGAACGGCGGGCCCACCGGGGGGACGCGGGGCGGACCGGTCGGGAGAGATCACTGGGGGGTGTCTCTTCCGGCCGTTCGCCCATTTCCCGGTCGAGGCACCCATCAGCAGCGGATAATTTCCCGCCGTGGCAGACGACGCGGTCGCGCTCGCGGCCCTGCGCGGCGGGTGGCAGCACGCGCCGGCCCGCCTCGACCCGGTGTCACTCGGGGACACCACGGCCACCACCTGGTTGGCCACCATCGCCGGCGCGGGTCATCTGGTCACCCGGGTGCCGCTCGGCGAGCGCCTGCGGCTCGAGGCCGGCCTGGCCGCGGCCTGCTATCTCATCGAGCGCGGCGTCGCGGCGGGTGAACCCGTCCGCGCCCTGTCCGGCGCGCTGGTCGCCGAGCACGACGGCGCCGCGTACGCCCTCGTCCGCTGCCCGCCGGGCCGACCGTTGGCCCCCGACGACCCGATCGACCAGCAGTGGTGGGGCGACGCGCTGGCCCGGCTGCACGCGGGCCTGGACGGTTTCGCGCACAGCGGGCTGGCGCCGTGGCACCGGGTCCGCCCCGAGGCGGCACACCTCGACGTCGAGCCCTGGGTGCGGGAGGCGGTCGGGTCCGCGTATGCCGCGCAGACCCGCCTGCGCGTCACGGACCGGCTCACCTACGGGGTGCTGCACGGCCGGCCGCGGGCGGCCGCGTTCCGGCTCGACCCCGCGACCGGCCGCACGGCCGTGGTCTGGTGGGGCCCGGCGGCGACCGGCCCGTTGGTCGCGGACCTCGCGGCGGCGGTCGTGCAGGCCGGCGACATCGGCACGGACGAGCTGGTCGACGGCTACGCCGCCGCCGGGACCGTGCACCGCGACGAGATCGACGCCGCGCTGCCGGTGCTCCTCCGGTTCGATTGGGCGGTCCGGGCGGACGACGCGGCCCGCCGGCTGTCCGCGTCGCCCGGCGACGACACGGCCCGGGCGCTGTTGTCCGCCGCGCGGGTGGCCCTGGAGGGCTAGGAGGTGCCCCGCAGGTGGGCCAGCACCAGCGGGTCGATCTTCCCCGGCACGATCCGTTCCTCGAGGTTCTCGACGCCGGCCCAGCTCGCCAGCGCGTCGTCCAGCGAGGCGCCCTCGTGCCCGGCGGCGACCAGCCGGCCGCGCACCTCGGCCGCCAGCGTCCCGTCGAGCGGCAGCAGGGTGGCCGGGTCCGGCTTGCCGAACAGCAGCTCGTGGATGTCGAGCAGCCGGGCCAGCTCGGGCAGCGGCTCGGCGTGGTCGTCCACCCGCAGGTCGGCCACGACGTCACTGGTGCCGCCGTAGCCCTCGCCGCGGGCCACCACCAGCAGCGCCGCGCTCTGCCGGCCGCGCTTGTCGCCGCCCGCCTCGTCGCCGGCCCGCAGCGCGGCCAGCAGCCGGCGGGCCAGCGGGGCGGCCGGGTCCGAGGCCAGCCACGCCTCGTGCATCGCCGTCACCACCTCGGGCCCGACCAGGATGTTGCCCTGGATCGCGAAGCCGTCGCCGGCCACGCCGCCGGCCCAGTCGTGGCAGTCGGCGCCGGTGTAGGTGGCACCGTCGCCGGTCGCCCCGACGACGCCGACCTGCCGCTGCGTCCGGCCGACGTCGGCGGCGGTCAGGCCCGCGACCACACCCGCCGCGTCCACGCCGGTGCGCAGCAGCGCCAGCCCTTGCGGCCGGTAGGCCAGGTTGGCGTACGACTGCGTGGCGACCGCACCGGTCTCTGCCTCGGCGGCCGGCACGGCGGCGCCGACCGCGAGGAACTTGCTGGCGACGGCGATGCCGTGGGAGTGCCCGTCGGCCGACCGCGCCACGATCGAGAACGTCATGACCGGGCACGGTAACGAATCTCCGGTTGGATGGGCCAGGATGGAGGTCGATGACCTACCGCTACTTCTACGACTGTGAGTTCATCGAGGACGGCCTGACGGTCGACCTCGTCTCGATCGGCGTGGTCGACGAGCACGGCCGGGAGTTCTACGCCGTGTCGACCGAGTTCGACGGTTCACGGGCCGTGCCCTGGGTGCGCCGCAACGTGCTCGACAAGCTGCCGTCGCCGGCGGACCCGGCCTGGCGCTCGCGCGAGCGGATCCGCGACGACCTCTACGAGTTCCTGGTCGAGCCGCTGCGCGGGTCCGGCCCGGGCGGCTCCCTGGAGCTGTGGGCCTGGTACGCCGCGTACGACCACGTCGCCCTGGCCCAGCTCTGGGGCGCGATGCCGGCGTTGCCACGGGTGATCCCCCGGTTCACCAAGGAGCTGCGCCAACTCTGGGACGACCTGGGCAAACCGCCACTGCCCCCGGCGCCGGCCGACCAGCACGACGCGCTCGCCGACGCCCGGCACAACCTGGCCCGATGGCACGCCATGCGGGCACTCGCCCGACCCTGACAGTTCATTTCGCGGTGGGTGGGTCGCGCTGGTAGGCGATTTGCCCGACGACTACAGTGCGCAGTTGGCGGCCCGCCCCGGGCCGGCAACGACGCCGATCAACGATCCTGGGGCTTTCTGGCCATATATGCCCTATGGGGCGAGGATCGCGATCAGGAGGATGAGCAGATCATGCGAATCGGCGTGCTTACCGGCGGCGGGGACTGTCCCGGTCTGAACGCGGTGATCCGGGCGGTCGTCCGCAAGGGCGTCTCCACCTACGGCCACGACTTCGTGGGCTTCCGGGACGGCTGGCGCGGTCCGCTGGAGGGCCTGACCATGCCGCTGGGCATTCCCGAGGTCCGCGGCATCCTGCCGCGCGGTGGCACCATCCTCGGTTCCTCCCGCACCAACCCGTTCAAGATCGAGAACGGCGTCGAGCAGATCAAGAACAACCTGGGCGCGATGGGCGTCGACGCGCTGGTCGCGATCGGCGGCGAGGACACCCTCGGCGTCGCCACCAAGCTGAACGACCTCGGGGTGCAGGTCGTCGGCGTCCCGAAGACGATCGACAACGACCTCAACGCCACGGACTACACGTTCGGCTTCGACACCGCGGTCAACATCGCGATGGAGGCGATCGACCGCCTGCACACCACTGCGGAGAGTCACCACCGCACGCTGGTCGTCGAGGTCATGGGTCGCCACGCCGGCTGGATCGCCCTGCACGCCGGCCTCGCCGGCGGCGCCAACGTGATCCTGCTGCCGGAGCGCAACTTCGACGTCGAGCAGGTCGCGGGCTACGTCGAGAAGCGCTTCCAGCACCAGTACGCGCCGATCGTGGTCGTCGCCGAGGGCGCGCAGCCGCTCGACGGTCAGATGGTCCTGCACAACCAGGAGCTCGACTCGTTCGGGCACGTCCGGCTCGGCGGCATCGGCCAGTGGCTGGCCGAGCAGCTCGAGGCGAAGACCGGCAAGGAGGCCCGCACGGTCGTGCTCGGCCACATTCAGCGCGGTGGCACGCCGACCGCGTTCGACCGGGTGCTCGCCACCCGGCTCGGCCTGCACGCGATCGACGCGGTCAACGACGGCGACTGGGGCAAGATGGTCGCCCTCCAGGGCACCGACGTGGTCCGGGTGCCGCTGGTCGAGGCGACCCGCGAGCTGAAGACCGTGCCGCTGGAGCGCTACACCGAGGCCGAGGTGTTCTTCGGTTCCTGATCGGCCGCAGGCCGACCAGCCAATTCAGCGACGCGCCACGAGGGGGCGGGCAGCGATGACGGACAAGACGGTCGCCGTGATCGGCGCGGGCAAGATCGGTGAGCTGATGCTCTCCGGGCTGCTCCGCGCCGGCTGGCCCGTCGGCCGGCTGCTCGCCACCTCGCGGCGTTCGGAGCGGGCCGACGAGCTGCGCGAGCGGTACGGCATCAAGGTGGTCGACAACCTCACCGCCGTGGCCGAGGCCGACGTCCTGGCGATCGCGGTCAAGCCGCAGGACGCCGCGGCCCTGCTGGCCGACATCGGCCCGAAGGTGCCCGGCGACAAGCTCGTCATCTCGCTCTGCGCCGGCCTGCCGACCAGCTTCTTCGGCAAGCGCCTGCAGGACGGCGTGCCCATCGTGCGGGTGATGACCAACACGCCGGCGCTGGTCGACGAGGCGATGACCGCGATCTCCGCCGGCCCGCACGTCACCCCCGCTCACCTGGCGTTGGCCGAGGAGATGTTCAAGCCGCTCGGCGCCACGATCCGGGTGCCCGAGTCACAGCAGGACGCGGTGACCGCGCTGTCGGGCTCCGGCCCGGCCTACTTCTACCTGCTGGTCGAGGCGATGGTCGACGCCGGCATCCTGCTCGGCCTGCCCCGGCAGGTCGCGCACGACCTGATCGTGCAGACCGCGATCGGCTCGGCCGTGATGCTCCGCGACTCCGGCGAGCACCCCGTCAAGCTCCGCGAGGCGGTCACGTCGCCGGCCGGCACGACCATCTCGGCGATCCGCGAGCTGGAGAACCACGGCGTCCGCGCGGCCCTGCTCGCGGCCCTCGAGGCGGCCCGTGACCGGGCGCGTGAACTGGCTGAACAGAACTCCTGAACACACGTTCGTGGTGATTCATTCACGCCGCTGAGCCTTTCGAACCTCCGCCGCCCGGCCTTACCGTCATTACAGATGGTGAATCCCCGGTTGCAGGGAGGTACGGCCATGCGACGTCTCGCCACCGTAGTCACCGCCACCGCGGCGGCCCTCTGGATCGCCGCGCCGGCCTCCGCCTTCGCGCACGCCAACGTCGTCAACCCGTACGCGCACGCCGCGCTCGACGTGTTGACCCTCGGCGTGGTGACCGCACCGCTGTGGACCGCCTACCTCTGGGCCGGCCGCCGCCTCGCACTGGTGGCGCTGGTCGCGATCGTCCAGTTGCCCGTGGCCGTGCTCGGGTTCGCGCAGATCCTCGACCCCGTCTGGCACGCCGGAGCGCTGACCGCCGCGCTCACCCTGACCTTGTTCTCGCTCGTAACCGTGCGGCGGCTCGCCACCGCCCACGCGGGCCCGACCGTCGCGGAACCCGCCGCCGCGCCGGTCGACTAGCCCGGGCCCGGGACCGGTGCCTCACCCGGGGAACGCTGCCGCCACGACCAGGGATTCGCGGTTCCTGGTAGCCGACACGTGGCGTCAGTGGGGAGAGGGCACCGGCCCCAGGGTGGCCAACTGGTCGCGCACCGCGTCGACGGAGGGGCAGCCCCGGCGCGGTGCGCCCCACCCGTCCGGTCCGGCGTACGCGGTGAACCGGCAGTGCGGTTCGTCCACGTACCCCCAGGCCATGAAGACCGCGACGCCGGCGTAGCGGTAGACGCCGACGGACTCGATCCGGGACCCGGCCGCGCGGCGGTGGAACGTCGCGTGCAGGCCGGGCAGCACCGTGCCGTCGAGGTCGGGTTCGGCGACCTCCCGGTGCACCGTGAACTGGGACAGGTCGGGCAGCACGACCTGATCAACGAGCTACCACTCCGTGGGGCCGTGCCCCTTGGACGTCCGCGGCACCTCGGGCAGGCGGGCGTCGACCGCGTAGACCACCACGTTGTCGCGGTAGGACCGCCGGCTCCGGTCGAACTCGCCGCCGCAGGTGATCAGCCGCAGCTCGGAGCCGGGCGTCGCGCCGTACACCCGCGTGGTGGGGAACTTGTCCTTCGGATAGTGGCCGGTGGCGACCACGCGGAACGGCAGCCAGGTGTCGCCGCGCCGGACCTCGACGGTGTCGCCGGGGCGCAGCTCGCGCAGGCGGTAGAAGACGGCCGGGCCGCGGTACGAGTCGACGTGGCCCGCGATCACCGCCGGCCCCGGCTCGCCGGGCAGCGTGCCCTGCTCGTACCAGCCGGCCTTGGCGTAGTCGACCGGCGCCTCCAGCTCGCCCTTGCTGTCGAGGTCGAGCCCGACCAGGGACGACCGGATGGCGACGCGGGGGATCCGCACCTCGGACGGCGGCGGCAGCGCGGCGAGCGGGTCGATCACCTCGGCCTCCACCGGCTGTGCGCACGCGACGCCGCAGCCCACGTGCCAGCGGGCCGCGGGCGGCGGTGCGCTCGCCTCACCGGCGGCGAGACCGAGCGACGTGCCGGCCGCCGCGCAGAGGGTCAGCGCGGTCAGCGTCAGCCCGAGCGCGGTGGACCGGCGGGCCGGCACCGGCCAGCCCCCGCGGTGCCTTCTGACCGCGGGGGACGACCGGGCGTCGGTCGTGCTCAACCGCTCACCAGGTGCGTCGGGCCCTGCGCCGCAGGCCGACCGCGCCGACGCCGACGACGCCGGCGAGGGCGACCAGGCCGAGGCCGGTGACCAGGGCGATCGTGCCGCCGTCGCTGGTGCCGCCGGCGCCGGTCTCGACGCCGCCCTGCGGGGTGATCTCGCCGGCCTTGGCGTCGACCTTGAGGTCGGTGGTCAGGCCGTTCTTGCCGTCGAGCACCAGCAGCGAGTAGGTCGTGCCGCCGGCCAGCGTGCAGGTCGCCTCGGCGGCCGTGCCGCTCTGCGGCGTGAGGTCGAGCGTCCAGTTGCCGGGCTTGACGCCGCGGTAGTCGCTCGTGGTCGCGAACTTGAGGCCGGTGCCGACCTCCTGGCCGCCCTTGGT
This sequence comes from Asanoa sp. NPDC050611, assembly GCF_040654855.1. Lineage (NCBI taxonomy): Bacteria > Bacillati > Actinomycetota > Actinomycetes > Micromonosporales > Micromonosporaceae > Asanoa > Asanoa sp. NPDC050611. The sequence continues at coordinate 13,037 of NZ_JBFAIU010000066.1, read as the reverse complement.
CCTGATGTCGAGGACCGGCGACCTGACCGACGCCTGCAGCACGCGGATCTTCGCCTCGCCGGACGGTGGCGCGGTGATGTCGTCGTCGATCACCGACAGGCCCAGCTCGGCGAACCGGCCGGTGCCGGCGACCGTGTGTGCGCTGCCCTCGGTGACCGTGACGCTCTCGGTCAGGACGGGCTTCGACTTCGGGTCGGCGCCGACCTTGCGCATCGAGACCGCGTAGGTGCCGGGCGGCACCGACAGGTAGTCGGACATGACGCCGTAGGGCACGGCGTCGAACTTGAGGCCCTTCATCTTGCCGCCGAGGTCGTCGACGTAGACGTCGACCGGCGGGGTGTCGGGGGAGAGATGGGCGAGGCGGACGTAGCCGACGCCGGCCTCCGCCGCGGCGGGCGCGGCGATCGCGGCCGACAGGCCGGCGCCGATGAGGACAGCACCGGCGGCGGCGGCCAACCGGTGCAGCGCGCGGGGGGAGGGACGCGCAGCGGTCATGAACTTTCCTCCAGCCGACGAGGATCGCAACACGCGAAACAGAGTCCCGTCAGTCGGACCCGGCCGCAAGCCCTGGAAGGTGGAAAAATCTGACAATCCGCAGATCATGTCCAGTTGGCCGACGGGGGAGCCTGAACGGCGTCCCCCGAGCGGATCTCGTGAACGGGCCTCGCTTAGGGCAGGTGCCGCTCGACGGTCGCGACCAGTTCCGGCGTCTCCGGCGTGACCTGCGGGCCGAACCGCGCGACGGCCGTGCCGTCGGGGGCGACGAGGAACTTCTCGAAGTTCCAGCGGACGTCGCCGGTGTGGCCGTCGGCGTCGGGGGTGTCCACAAGGGCCGTGTAGAGCGGGTGCCGGGCGTCGCCGTTGACCTCGACCTTCTCGGTCAGCGGGAACGTGACGCCGTAGTTGACCGAGCAGACCTCGGCGATCTCCTCGGCGCTGCCGGGCTCCTGGCCCATGAACTGGTTGCACGGCACGCCGAGCACCACCAGGCCGCGGTCGGCGAAGGTGTCGTAGAGCTTCTGCAGGCCCTCGTACTGGGGGGTGAGGCCGCACTTGGAGGCCACGTTGACGACGAGGACGGCCTTGCCGGCGTACTGCTTCAGGTCGGCCGGACCGCCGGTGAGGGCGCCGATCTCGGTGTCGAGCACTGTCATGGCGCTGACGTTACTAGATCCACTAATAAATCGATGCATGCACATCTTGACGAGGTGTTGAACCTGTGGCTAGCGTCTCATCAACATCTATTTGGAAAGTTTCCTAAATAAAAGGAGACGCGCTATGAGAACCTCGGTGCGCCGGGCCGTCTGGGCCGGCGTCGCGGCGGTCGTGGTCGCCGCCGCCGTGCCCGTCGCCGCGGCGTTCGGCGCCGGCACCGTCACCGCCACCTTCGCCGCGGCCTCCGACTGGGGCAGCGGGCACGAGGCGCGGGTGACCGTGACCAACGGCTCGTCGGCGGCACTGTCGACCTGGCGGATCGAGTTCGACCTGCCGTCCGGCACCACGATGGGCAGCTTCTGGGACGCCGACGTGACGCGCACCGGCAACCACTACGTCGCCGTGAAGAAGAGCTGGATGGGTCCGCTCAACCCCGGCGCCTCGGTGAGCTGGGGCTACAACGGCACCGGCGCCTACCGCGCACCGCTGAACTGCACGATCAACGGCGCGTCCTGCTCGACCGGCACGACGCCGACGAACCCGCCGACCGGCAACCCGACGAACCCGCCCACCGGCAACCCGACCAACCCGCCGACGGGCAACCCCACGAACCCGCCGACGAACCCGCCGACCGGTGGCAAGAAGCTGATCGGCTACTTCGCGGAGTGGGGCGTCTACGCCCGCAACTACCACGTCAAGAACATCCACACGAGCGGCTCGGCGGCGAAGCTGACGCACATCCTCTACGCGTTCGGCAACACCACGGGCGGGCGGTGCTCGATCGGTGACTCGTACGCCGACTACGAGAAGGCGTACACGGCCGCGGACAGCGTCGACGGCGTCGCGGACACCTGGGACCAGCCGCTGCGCGGCAACTTCAACCAGCTCCGCAAGCTCAAGCGGATGTACCCGCACCTGAGGGTGATCTACTCGATCGGCGGCTGGACCTGGTCGGGCGGCTTCACCCAGGCGGCGCAGAACCCGGCCGCGTTCGCCGAGTCCTGCTACCAGATGATCGAGGACCCGCGCTGGGCCGACGTCTTCGACGGCATCGACATCGACTGGGAGTACCCGAACGCCTGCGGCCTCTCCTGCGACGCCAGCGGCCCCAACGCGTTCAAGAACGTGATGGCGGCGCTGCGCTCGCGGTTCGGGTCGAGCGCGCTGGTCACCGCGGCGATCACGGCCGACGGTTCGAACGGCGGCAAGATCGACGCGACCGACTACGCCGGCGCGGCGAACTCCGTCAACTGGTTCATGCCCATGACGTACGACTACTTCGGCGCCTTCTCGCCGCAAGGTCCGACGGCGCCGCACTCGCCGCTGACCGCGTACGCCGGCATCCCGACCGCGGGCTTCAACTCCGACGCGGCGATCCAGAAGCTCAAGAGCAAGGGCATCCCGGCGAGCAAACTGCTGCTCGGCGTCGGCTTCTACGGCCGGGGCTGGTCCGGGGTGACGCAGGAGGCGCCGGGCGGCAGCGCGACCGGTGCCGCGCCGGGCACCTACGAGCAGGGCATCGAGGACTACAAGGTCCTCAAGAACACCTGCCCGGCAAACCGGACGATCGGCGGGACGGCGTACGCCAAGTGCGGTAGCAACTGGTGGAGCTACGACACCCCGAGCACCATCGGCGGCAAGATGTCGTACGCGAACGGCCAGGGTCTCGGCGGCGGCTTCTTCTGGGAGCTGTCCGGCGACACCACCAACGGCGAGCTGATCTCGGCGATGAAGAACGGCCTGGGGTAGCCCTTCGGGTCGACGCAAGTCCCCACAGGGAGCGGAGGGTCGGTCGACGGCCCTCCGCTCTCCTTTGTTTGCGGGAGGATGTCCGGTACGGGTGGCCGGCGCCGACGTCCCGGGTGAGAGGCGCCGAGCGGGCGCCGCGCACCGGAGGAGACGACGATGAAATACATGATCATGCTGGCCGGTTCCCAGCGCGACTTCGACATGCTCACCGGATCCGGCGAGCACGCGTGGACCCCGGCGGACCTGGCCGCGCTGCACGAGTTCATGACCAAGTGGAACAACGAGCTGGTCGAGTCGGGCGAGTTCGTCGACGGGCAGGGGCTGGCCGCCCCGGTGCACACGCGCCGGGTCTCGCTGCGCGACGGGGTGCCGGTGGTCACCGACGGGCCGTACGCGGAGACGCAGGAGGTGCTCGCCGGCTACACGATCGTCGAGTGCGACAGCTTCGACCGGGCCACCGAGATCGCCGCGAAGCTGGCGGACACCCCGCACCCGGCCGGCGCACAGCTGGCCAACGAGTGGTACGTCGACGTGCGGCCGATCGCCGGAGCGCCCGAGTTCGGCGAATGAAGCTCGACCGCCCCACCGAGGACCTGCTGCGCGAGCTGGCGCCGCAGGCCCTCGGCGCGGTCGTGCGCCGCTACGGTCACTTCGACACGGCCGAGGACGCGGTGCAGGAGGCGCTGCTCGCCGCGGCCCGGCAGTGGCCGGCCGACGGGGTGCCGGACAACCCGCGCGCCTGGCTGATCCGCGTCGCCGCGCGCCGTCTGACCGACCTGCTGCGCGCCGATCAGGCCCGGCGCGGCCGCGAGGACGTGGTCGCCGCCTGGCCGGTCCCGGCCCCGGGCCCGGTCACCGACGACTCGCTGGTGCTGCTGTTCATGTGCTGCCACCCGGCCCTGTCACCGGCCTCGCAGATCGCGCTCACCCTGCGCGCCGTCGGCGGCCTCACCACGACGGAGGTGGCCCGGGCGTTCCTGGTGCCGGAGGACACGATGACCCGGCGGATCAGCCGGGCCAAGAGGTCCATCAAGGACAGCGGCGTCCCGTTCGGCCTGCCACCGGCGGCCGAGCGCGCAGCGCGCCTGGCCGCCGTGCTGCGCGTGCTGTACCTGATCTTCAACGAGGGTTACGTCGGCACCGCCGGCCCGACCCTGCAGCGGGTCGAGCTGTCGACGGAGGCCATCCGGCTGGCCCGCCTGGTGCACCGGTTGCTGCCCGACGACGCGGAGGCGACCGGCCTGCTCGCGCTGATGCTGCTGACCGACGCCCGCCGCGCCGCCCGCACGGCGCTCGACGGGACACCGGTGCCGATGGCCGAACAGGACCGGTCGCGGTGGCACCAGGACCAGATCGCCGAAGGCGTCGCGCTGATCTCGGCGGTGCTGCCGCGCGGCGAGGCCGGGCCGTACCAGATCCAGGCCGCGATCGCCGCGATCCACGACGAGGCCCCGCGCGCCGAGGACACCGACTGGCCGCAGATCGTGCTGCTGTACGAGATCCTGCTGGCACAGGGCGACAACCCGGTGGTGGCGCTCAACCACGCGGTCGCGGTGGCGATGGTCCGCGGCCCGGAGGCCGGCCTGGCCCTGCTGGACCCGCTGGGCAAGGACGACCGCCTGGCGGCGGACCATCGCTGGCACACGGCCCGGGCCCACCTCCTGGAAATGTCGGGCGACCTCGAGGCGGCGCGCGCCGCCTACCTGACCGCCGCGACGAAGACGATGAGCCCGCCGCAGCAGCGCTACCTCCACACCAGAGCGGCGCGGCTGGCCTGACGGAATACGTTCGACGGCCGCGCCGTTGATCCGTACCGTGATGGTCATGTTCTTCAGCAGCCCCGTGCGGCCCGCAGGTTTCTTCCTGCGGTGTGCCGCCGACGGCGCTGATCTCTGACCCTTTCCCGCAGCAGCAGAACCCGCGGGGAGGGGTTGGTCCCGGCCCGGTTCTGGCGCGGAGTCTCTGTCATCAAGGCCCTTTACGCGGCCCCGACGCGGGGTGGCGCCCGCCCGCGCACGCTCACATTGCCTCCTTTCATCCAGTTCAGGAGGACTGCAGCAACCATGGCGAAGAGCCAGTTCATACGCACGAAGCCGCACCTCAACATCGGGACGATGGGGCACGTCGACCACGGGAAGACGACCCTGACCGCCGCGATCACCAAGGTGCTCGCCGAGGCCGACCCGGCAACCAACCGGTTCGTCGCCTTCGACGGCATCGACCGGGCTCCGGAGGAGGTCGTCCGGGGCATCACCATCAACATCGCCCACGTCGAGTACGAGACGGCGACGCGGCACTACGCGCACGTCGACATGCCCGGCCACGCCGACTACGTGAAGAACATGATCACGGGCGCGGCGCAGGTCGACGGCGCGATCCTCGTCGTGTCGGCGCTCGACGGCGCGATGCCGCAGACCCGCGAGCACGTGCTGCTCGCCCGGCGGGTCGGCGTGCCGCACCTGGTGGTGGCGCTCAACAAGGCCGACGCGGTCGACGACCCCGAGCTGCTCGACCTGGTCGAGCTCGAGGTCCGGGAGCTGCTCTCCGAGTACGGCTTCCCGGGCGACGAGGTGCCCGTGGTGCGCGTCTCGGCGCTCAAGGCGCTCGAGGGGGACCCGCGGTGGACGAAGTCCATCGTGGACCTGCTCGACGCGGTCGACCGGTACGTGCCGGTGCCGCCGCGGGAGACCGGTGAGCCGTTCCTGATGCCCATCGAGAACGTGCTGACGATCTCCGGGCGGGGCACGGTGGTCACGGGCGCGATCGAGCGCGGCACGCTGCGGGTCGGCGACGCGGTCGAGGTGGTCGGGCTCGGCGACACGCTGACCACGGTGGCGACCGGGCTCGAGACCTTCGGCAAGTCGCTCGCGACGGCCGAGGCCGGCGACAACGCGGCGATCCTGCTCCGCGGCGTCAAGCGCGACCAGGTCCAGCGCGGCCAGGTCGTGGCGGCGCCGGGCTCGGTGACGCCGCACCGCCGGTTCACCGCGCGGCTGCACGCGCTGACCGCGGCCGAGGGCGGGCGGCACACGCCCTTCTTCGCCAACTACCGGCCCCAGTTCTACTTCCGGACCACGGACGTGGCCGGGGCGATCGAGCTGGGGGAGGGGGTCACCATGGTGATGCCCGGTGACACGGTCGACCTGACCGTCGAGCTGAGCCGCCCGGTGGCGATGCACGTCGGGCTCGGTTTCGCCGTCCGCGAGGGCGGCCGGACCGTCGCGGCGGGCACGGTCACCGAGATCCGCTAGCGGGAACGCGGTTCCGCCTGGTCCTACGGGGCCAGGCGGAACGGCGGATACCGGTCCGTGACGAGCGTGAACGCGTACGCCGTGACGCGGTTCTGCCAGCGCAGCACCCCTTCGACGTAGTCGAAGAACGGCCGGGGATAGCGACCTGTGAACAGGATCGCGAACCACGTGATGACCACCACGACCACGGCCCCGATGTGCAGGAAGAACAGCACGACGTAGTGCGGGATCGCGAGCAGCCACTTGACGATCGGCAGGAACCGGTTGAGCGTCCCGCCGGGATAGAGGTAGTCCAGCCGCACGGACTGCTGGTCGTCCGTGGCCGGGTAGCGGTCGTCCATCAGCACGAAGTAGACGGTCACCCGGTTGGCGAACCGCTGGAGCTCCAGGTTCCAGTCGAACCACCACCGCGGGTACTTCCTGCGGAAGAGGATCATCAGCAGCGGGCCGAAGAACAGCACGCCGCCGAAGCCATAGACGACGTTCTCCGCGTTGCTGCCGTCGTCGCCGCCCCACTGGCCCCACTCGGCGCCGCCGCTGTAGACGGTGCCGAGCAGGATCACGATCGGGATGACCATGAACAGCCGGAAGAAGCTCGTCAGGCGGTTCAGCGGCCGGTCGGGATAGGCGACGGAGAAGTTCACCGGGTACGGCGGCGGAGCGGTCGGTTGCATCGGCGCGTCCCCTCCGTACCGGGAAATGTCTGGTATGAACATCCTGCGGGTTTGTGGGGGCTTTGGGGCGTGAATTCGATTCCGGTCCAGCACCGGGTCAGGAATGTGTGCGAGACTCACGAACCGTGTTGATCCGACGTCGTGTCCTGGCCGTGGCGGGCCTGGCCGTCGCCCTCGCGGTGCCGCTGGGCGGCTGTGAGATCGCTGACAAGATCGTCGGCGCCGACCCCAGCCCCGTCGACGAGAGCCCGCAGAAGGCGCGCGCCCACGTCGAGGCCTATCTGGCCGCCATGGCCAAGCGCGACGCGGCCGCCGGGCGCAAGCTGCTCTGCCCGACGCTGGCCGGCACGTTCGACAAGACCGCCAAGGGTGAGGGCGGCGACTTCAGCCCGAAGACCAGGGTGTCCGGCGGCATCGTGACCGACGTCCGGGCCGAGGCCAACGGGCAGAAGGTGACCGCCGCGATGCTCGTCACGCCGGCGGGTGGCGACCGGACGCCGGTCAGCGTCTCGTTCCTGGTGACCAACATCGATTCCGGCTGGTGCATCGCGGCGGAGGACACCGCGGTCGTGCTCCCGTCGATGCCCGCCGCGCCCGGCCCGACACCGTCCCGGTGAGCGGACAGCCGTAGTCTTGCGGGCATGCGCCAAGAGTGGCATCAGCTGAGCTACCCCGGGGTGGCCAGCCTCGGTCCGCAGACCTCCCGGCCGGCGGCCGACTCCGCCGAAGACCAGGCGCTCGGGCTCGACCGCTGGCGTGACCTGCCGCGCGACCAGATGCCGCCGTGGCCCGACATGCAGGTGGTCGCCGAGGTCTGCCAGGTCCTCGACAACGTGCCGTCCGTGGTCGCGCCCTACGAGGTCGACCAGCTCCGCGAGCGGCTCGCGCTGGTCTGCGACGGCCAGGCGTTCCTGCTGCAGGGCGGCGACTGCGCCGAGACCTTCGTGGACAACACCGAGAGCCACCTGCTGGCCAACGCCCGCACGCTGCTGCAGATGGCGGTCGTGCTGACCTACGGCGCGTCGCTGCCCGTGGTCAAGGTGGCCCGGGTGGCCGGGCAGTACACGAAGCCGCGCTCGTCGGCGACCGACGCCCTCGGGCTGCCGGCCTACCGCGGCGACATGATCAACTCGCTGGAGACCACGCCCGCGGCGCGGGTGGCCGACCCGCAGCGGATGATCCGGGCGTACGCCAACTCCGCGGCCGCGATGAACATGCTCCGGGCCTATCTCTCCGGCGGGCTGGCCGACCTGCACGCCGTACACGACTGGAACAAGGGTTTCGTCCGTGAGTCGCCGGCCGGCGAGCGCTACGAGGCGATCGCCCGTGAGATCGACCGGGCCCTGGCGTTCATCCGGGCGTGCGGGATGACCGACGACGAGGCGCTGCGGACGGTCACGCTCTACTGCTCCCACGAGGCGCTGGCGCTCGAGTACGACCGGGCGCTGACCCGGGTCTCCGACAGCAAGGCGTACGGGCTGTCCGGGCACTTCCTCTGGATCGGCGAGCGCACCCGGCGGATCGACGGCGCGCACGTCGACTTCCTGTCCCGGGTGGTCAACCCGATCGGCGTGAAGCTCGGCCCGACCACCTCGCCCGACCAGGCGCTGGAGCTGTGCGAGAAGCTCAACCCCGACAACGTCCCGGGCCGGCTCACGCTGGTCGCCCGGATGGGCAACCATCGGGTACGCGACGCGCTGGCCCCGATCGTCGACAAGGTCACGGCCGCCGGCGCCAAGGTCGTCTGGCAGTGCGACCCGATGCACGGCAACACGCACGAGTCCTCCAACGGCTACAAGACCCGTCACTTCGACCGGATCGTCGACGAGGTGCTGGGCTACTTCGAGGTGCACCGCTCGCTGGGCACCCACCCGGGCGGCCTCCACGTGGAGCTGACCGGCGAAGACGTGACCGAGTGCCTGGGCGGCGCCCAGGGCATCGAGGACCTCGACCTGCCCGGCCGGTACGAGACGGCCTGTGACCCCCGGCTCAACACCCAGCAGTCGCTGGAGTTGGCCTTCCTCGTTGCGGAGATGCTGCGTGGCTGAGTTCGTGGACCTGCGGTCCGACACCGTCACCCAACCCTCGCCCGGCATGCGGGCGGCCATGGCCGCTGCCGAGGTCGGGGACGACGTATACGGCGAGGATCCGACGATCAACGCGCTCGAAGCGTCGGTGGCCGCGCTGTTCGGCCACGAGGCGGCGCTGTTCGCGCCGACCGGGTCGATGGCCAACCAGATCGCGATCCAGCTCTCTGTGCCGCCGGGCGAGGAGCTGCTCTGCGACGCCGACGCGCACGTGGTGACCTACGAGATCGGCGCGGCCGCGGCGATCGGCGGCATCTCCACCCGCACCTGGGGCCCGGTCGGTGCCGACATCGACCCCGACGTGGTGCTCGACATGGTCCGGCCGGCCGGCGGCTACCACGCGGTGCCGACCCGGGCGATCGCCGTCGAGCAGACCCACAACCGGAGCGGCGGCGGGGTGATCCCGCTGTCCACGTTGGAGACCCTGCGCACGGCGACGGCGGCCGCGGGCCTGTCCCTGCACTGCGACGGTGCCCGCATCTGGCACGCCCACGTGGCCGACGGCGTGCCGCTGCGCACCTACGGCGGGCTGTTCGACACCTTGTCGGTCTGCCTGTCCAAGGGCCTCGGCGCCCCGGTCGGCTCGCTGGTCGTCTCGTCGGCGGCCAACGTCGAGCGCGCCCGGCTGATCCGCAAGCGGATGGGCGGCGGCATGCGGCAGGCCGGTGTGCTGGCCGCGGCGGGCGCGTACGCCCTCGAGCACAACATCGACCGGCTCGCCGACGACCACGCGAAGGCGGCCCGGCTCGCCGAGGCGCTGGCACCGTTCGGTGTGGTGGCCGGCGCCGTGCGCACCAACATCGTCCCGCTCGACCTGCGCAAGTCGCCGCTCGACGCGCACCGCCTGGCCGCGGCCGCCCGGGAGCGGGGCGTGCTGGTCTCGGTGCTGGGCCCGCGACTGGCCCGCCTGGTGACGCACATGGATGTCGACGACGCGGCGATCGACCGCGCGGTCGAGGCGCTCCCGGAGATCTTTCGCGATTGACAGTTTGGCGTGCCACGCTGAGTAGTTGACGACTGACTGCTCAGCACGGGGGTTGGCGATGGCCGGCACCGGCCCGTGGCGGTGGTCCGCCTGGGCCTTTCTGGCAGTCGAGGGTGCGCTGGTGCTCGCGGCTCTGGCCACGGGTGCGCGCGTCCTGACCACTGTGGCGGCGGTCTCCGCGTTCGTGGTGGCGGCCGTCACGCTCGTCGTCCGCCGCCCGCCCCGGCTGGCCGGCTGGACCTCGCTGACGGTGGCCTCGGGTTCGATCGCCTTCTCGCGGATATACGCGACCGTCTCCGGCCGGCCGGTGATCACCGAACGCGGGCTGGCCGCCGGCGACATCCGTGCGTTGGTGCTCTATCCCGCCCTCACGCTCGGGCTGATCCTGCTCGGCGGCGCCGGCACCGTGGCCGATCTCGCCGACACCCTGGACGCGTCGGTGGTCACCCTCGGGGTGTTCGTGCTGCTGTGGCTGTTCCTCCTGCACGGCGACCTGGCACCGACCGGCGCCCGGATCGCCACGGCGGCGCTGCGCCCGGTCGGCATCGCCGTCGTGCTCGGCGCGCTCGTCCGGCTGCTGTTCGTGGTCAGACCCCGCGCACCCGCGGTCGGGCTCGTGGTGGGCGGGGTGGTGCTGGAGCTGGTCGGCGCCCTGGCGCTGGTGGGCCGGGAGGTGGGCTACGACGTCGACGGCCGGCTGTTCGCCAGCGGTGCGTTCACCGCGGCGTTCGCGGTCCTGCTCGCCACCGCCCTGCTGCACCCCTCGTCCGGCGTGGCACCGCCGCGCCGGGGCAACGGCGCGCCCGCCGCACGGCTGAGCCGCGGCCGGGCGACGCTGTTCGTCGCGCTGACCCTGCTGGGCCCGCTGGCCTGGCTGCTCAGCGTCAGCATCGGCCGGTTCAGCCCGGGCTCGCCCGCCGACTTCGGCCCGCCGGTGCTGGCCGCCGCGCTGATCGCACTGCTGCTGTTGTGGCGCCTGTCGCTGGTGGCCCGGGTGGCGGACCGGCGTGCGGGCCAACTGAGCGTCGCGGTCGGTGAGCTGCAAGGGCTGCAGGCCGAGCTGGCGTACCGGGCCGCACACGACCCCCTCACCGGGCTCTCCAACCGTTCCGTGCTCACCGAGCGCCTGGCCGCGCTGCGGCCGCGGCGGTCGCACGCGCTGCTGCTCGTCGACCTCGACGGGTTCAAGGAGATCAACGACTCGCTCGGCCACCCGGCCGGCGACGAGCTGCTGGTCGCCGTCGGTCGCGGCCTGACCGCACTGGCGCCGCCCGGCGCCACCCTGGTCCGGCTCGGCGGCGACGAGTTCGCCCTGCTGCTGCCGGACACCGACGAGTCGGTGGCGCTGGCCGTCGGCGGTGCGGTCTGCCAGCGGCTCCGGGAGCCGTTCCGGTCCGCGCACGGCGAGCTGCGGGTCAGCGCGAGCGTCGGCGTCACGGCCGGCCCGCTGGCCGCCCGGAGCCCGGTCGAGCTGCTGCGGGAGGCCGACGTGGCGCTCTACGCGGCCAAGGCGGCCGGCAAGGACCAGGTGGTGGCGTACCGACCCGAGCTGGCGCCGCCCGGTCGGCGCGTCAGGCGCCCGTGAGCGCGAGCAGGTCCGTGCCCCGCTCGGTGAGCCGGTAGACGACGGCCCGGCCCACCCGTGCGCCGGTGACCACGCCGGCTTCCCGGAGCACCGCCAGGTGGGCGCTGACGGTGCCGAGCGAGACGTCGAGGGCGTAGGCGAGCTGCGTGCTCGTCGCCGCCTGGCGCAGCTCGCGGAGCACCCGAGCGCGGCCGGGGCCGAGCAGGGTGGCGAGCGGGTCGGTCGAGTCCGTGCCGACCTGGGCGGCCGGGCCGCGGGCCGGGTAGACGAGCGCGTACAGGGGCGGCCGTTCGCAGGTCCACGATCCGACGCCGGTGGTCTTGGGTACGAACACCAGCCCCTCGTCGGTGATCCAGCGGTCCGGGTAGTCCTGCTCGCTGAACCGGATCGCGTCGTCGCCGACCCAGACGCAGTGGCGGGTCATGTTCCGCACGGTCTCCTTCCAGCCGTAGGCGGTGAGCAGGCCGGCGCGGTGCATGATGTCGCGTTCCAGCAATGACTTGCGGCGGGGCCAGTCCGGTGCGACGTAGCGGCGCCAGCCCTCGGCCAGCACCGCCGCCACCTTCGGGCCGAGGTCCGCGGTGTCGAGCCAGGCGGTGTCCTGCGGCTCCCAGGCACGCTCGACCGCGTCCGCCATCGTCGCCCGGGTCTCCTCGTCGGTGAACGCCGCGACCACCCGGAGCTCGTCGCGGAGCGCGGTCCCGGTGCCGCCGGTCGGCGGGATCGCGACTAGGTCCGGGAGGAACTTGGTGGCGGAGACGAGCGCCATCAGCCCGGCGGCGAACGGCTCGGCCGCCAGCCAGGCCCAGTAGTCCGCCTGGTGACGGGCGTGCCAGGCGCGCAGCCACGGGTCCGGAGCCGGCCGGTGCAGGGCGATCAGCGAGCCGAGCGTCTCGGCCAGCGGGGACACGGCGAACCGGCAGCGGGACAGGGCGGTGGGGGTGAGCCGCAGGAGAGTCATCGTTACGCCTTTCGCCGCAAGATTATCTATCGCGTACGGGGACGGGTCAGGCTGCCCGCGTGCCGCTGCTCGCCCCGCCGTTCCGCGCGTTCTACCTCGGTCGCCTGGTCTCCCTCGCCGGGAGCGCGATGACGCCGGTCGCCCTCGCGTTCGCGGTGCTGGCGGCCAGCGGGCGACCGGGCGATCTCGGGATCGTGCTGGCCTGCCAGCTCGTGCCGCACCTCGGTCTGCTGCTGGTCGGCGGCGCGGTGGCGGACCGGCTGCCGCGCCGGGCCGTGCTGGTCGTCGCCAACCTGGGCGCGGGGTTGACCCAGGGCGCGATCGCGGCGGTGCTGCTCGCCGGTGCCTACCGGCTCTGGCTGGTGGCCGCGCTGGCGTTGCTGTCCGGCGCGGTCGAGGCGTTCACCTCGCCGGCGCTGCGGGGGATCGTGCCGGAGCTGGTCGGACCCGACGACCTGCGGCGGGCGAACGCGCTGCTCTCGGCGACCCGCTGGGCGGTGGTGGTCGCTCGTCGGGCGTGGCGGCGGCGAGACGGTCGGCCGGGATCGTCGCCCGGTCCCGGCGCTGGCGGTTGGTCCGCTCGTCGTAGC
>NZ_JBFAIU010000065.1:0-28970 GCF_040654855.1 Asanoa sp. NPDC050611 | reverse complement strand
CGCCGGCGGCGACCAGGAAATCAGCGGTGTACGCACCCCGCGAGGTGTCGAGCACCCAGCGGCCGTCGACGAACGCCGCGCTGCGGACCTCGTGCTGGAGGGTGACCTCAAGGAGGCGGCCGGCGGGTTGCGGGACGTGGGTGTGCTGCGGGGGATCGCCCGCTCCGGCGTGACCGACGCGCTGCGGCCGGCCGTGCGGGCCGCGCACCTGCGGCTGCTGGACACCCGCGACGCCCTGCACGTCGCCGTGGGGCGGCGGGTCGACCGGCTCGTGGCGCAGGAACGGTCGGCGGTGGCTGCCCTGCTGGGGCTCGACGACGGTGACGCGCTGCTGCGGCGGGTGGCCAGTGACGCGCGGACCGTCGCGAACGCGCTCGACGACGCCTGGCGGGCGGCTGACCGCGTACGGGTGATCCGTCGGCGTGGGGCCGACGGAAAGCCCGTGCGCCGGCCCGTCGCGCGGGACGTGGTCGAGCAGGACGGGGAGCTGGTGCTCGCGCGCACCGCGATCGGGGCGCGGCCCGACCCGTCGTTGTCGCTGCGGGTGGCCGCTGCCGCCGCCACGACGCGGCTGCCGATCTCGCGGGCCACGTGCGAGTGGCTGGCCGCCTACTGCCCGCCGTTGCCGTCACCGTGGCCGCCGGCGGCCCTGACGGCGTTGGTCACGCTGCTCGGTGCGGGTCCCGGCCTGGTGCCGGCGTGGGAGACCTGCGACCGGTACGGGCTCGTGGACGGGTGGCTGCCGGAGTGGGCCCGGATGCGGTCGTTGCCGCAACACAACCCGGTGCACCGCTACACGCTCGACCGGCATCTCGTGCAGGCGGCGGCCGAGGCGACCGCGTTCACCCGCGAGGTCGACCGGCCGGACCTGTTGCTGCTGGCCGCGTTCCTGCACGACGTCGGCAAGGGCCTGCCCGGCGACCACAGCGCGGCCGGCGCACCGGTCGCGGAGGCGGTCGCGACCCGGATCGGGCTGCCGTCGGCGGAGGTCGCGCTCATCTCGAAGCTGGTGCGGCTGCACCTGCTGCTGCCGGAGGTGGCGACGCGGCGGGACCTGTCGGATCCCAAGACGATCGCGTCGGTGGCTTCCGCGGTCTCGGACGTGACCACTTTGGACCTCCTGCACGGCCTGGCCCGGGCGGACGCGTTGGCCACGGGGCCGGCGGCGTGGTCGGACTGGAAGGGGCGGCTGGTCGCGGAGCTGGTGCGGCGGACCCGCACGGCACTCGACACCGGCGTCCTGCCGGCGCTGCCGACACCCGACCCGGCGCTGGTGGCGGGGCCGCTGCCGGCCGTACACCTGGATGGTGACCGGGTCGCGGTGGCCGCGGCGGACCGTCGCGGGTTGCTGGCCGCGGTGGCCGGTTGCCTGGCGCTGCACCGCCTGGACGTGCTCGGCGCCGACGTGTCCACGGTGGAGGGGCGGGCGCTGGTCGAGTTCCTGGTGCAGCCGCGGTTCGGCACGCCGCCCGACCCGATCGCGCTGGCCAGCGACCTGCGTCGGGCCGTGACCGGCGACGTCTCGGTGACGCAGCGGCTGCGCGGGCGCGGCGGTCGTCCCGCGGGGTCGGGTGCGCCGCCGCGGGTGGTCTGGCACCGGGACGCGGCGACGGACGCGGTGGTGCTGGAACTGCGGGCGGCGGACTCGCCGGCCCTGCTCTACCGGGTGGCCAGCGCCCTGGACGAGGCGGGCGCGGCGGTGCGGGCGGCGCGGATCTCGACCCTGGGCGGGGACGTGGTGGACGCGTTCTACCTGGTGGGCTTCGGCGCGGGGGAGCAGGCCGTGACCGCGGCGGTGCTCGCCGCTGCGCAGTCCTGAGGGCGTTGTCTACGTCGCCGGGCGTACGCCGGGTGCCGCTTGCGCACGGACGTGCTTTGTCTCCCGGCCCGGCAGCGTGGGTGCCATGGAACCGGTGGTGTGCGAAAAGCTGACGAAACGGTACGGCGAGGTGGTCGCCGTCCAAGATCTCGATCTGGTGGTCCGGGCCGGTGAGGTGTACGGCTTCCTGGGCCCCAACGGCGCGGGCAAGACGACGACGCTGCGGATGCTGCTCGGGCTGGTCCGGCCGACCGGCGGGCGGGTGCTGCTGCACGGTCAGCCGCCGGGTGACCTGACGGGGGTCGGCGCGATGATCGAGGGGCCGGCGTTCTATCCCTACCTGAGCGGGCGGGACAACCTGCGGGTGCTGGCGAGCTATGCCGGCGTCGACCGGCGGCGGATCGACGTCGTGCTCGACCTCGTGGACCTGGCCGCGCGGTCGAAGCACAAGTACGCGACGTACTCGCTGGGCATGAAGCAGCGGCTCGGGGTGGCCGCCGCCCTGCTCAAGGACCCGCAGCTGTTGATCCTGGACGAGCCGACGAACGGGCTCGACCCGGCCGGCATGGCCGACATGCGGGCGCTGATCCGCCGGCTCGGTGCCGCCGGTTCCACCGTCCTGATCTCCAGTCACCTGCTCGGCGAGGTCGAGCAGATCTGCGACCGGGTCGGGATCATCTCGCACGGCCGGCTCATCGAGGAGAACACGGTGGCCGAACTGCGCGGCGGCGCCGGTGCCGGGCTGCGGATCCAGGCGACGCCCGTCGACAACGCGGTGTCCTGGCTGCGGCTCGTGCTCGGGCCGGACGCGGTCACGGTGGTCGACGGCACCGCTCTCGACGTCACCGTCGACCCGTCGCGGGCTGGGGAGATCAACGAGTCGCTGGTGAAGGCGGGCGTGACGGTCAGCGAGCTGCGGGCCCGCGAGCGCGACCTCGAGCAGGTGTTCCTGGAGCTCACCGGGGGTGAGAGCAATGGTCGGTAGTTTCCGCGCGGAGCTGACGAAGCTCACCAAGCGGCCGGCGACGTGGCTGCTGCTGGGCATCGCTCTGACTCTCGGGGCCCTGTTCGCCTACGTCATCCCGTACCTCGGTGCCACCAACGGCTCGACCGGCCCCACCGCGGACCGCGGCCTCGCGGCGACCCTGCCGGCTTCGATCGTCGGGAACACGCTCGGCGGTTACCCGGTCTTCCTCGGCGCGCTGCTGGTCGTGCTCGGCGTGCTGTTCGTCGGCGGCGAGTACGGCTGGGGCGCCTGGAAGACCGTGCTGACCCAGGGCCCGTCGCGGCTGTCCGTGCTAGGTGGCAAGTTCGCCGTCCTGGCGCTCGCCGCGCTGGGCTTCGTCCTCGCGATCTTCCTCATGGGTACGGTCGCGAGCCTGCTCATCGCCGCGGCGGAGGACGCGTCGATGACGTTCCCGTCCGCTGTGGACATCCTGCGCGGGATCGGCGCGGGTTGGCTGATCGCCACGATGTGGGCGATGTTCGGCGCCGTGCTCGGCATCCTGCTGCGCGGCGTCGCCCTGGCGGTGGGCCTCGGGCTGGTCTGGATGCTCGTCGTGCAGAACCTGATCTCGGAGCTGGCCGCGCCGTTGCTGCCGTGGGTGGACTCGGCGCAGCGGGGCCTGCCCGGGCCGGGCGCGGGGTCGCTGGTGGCGTCACTCGGGGCGCCGGTCGGCACGCCGGGCGTCGAGTCGGTGATGGGCGGCGGGGTGGCCTCGCTCGTCGTGGCGGCGTACCTGGTCGGTTTCGTCGCGGTGGGGGCGGTCGTCCTGCGCCGCCGTGACATTCTCTAGAACTGTGGGTGCCGTGATGAGTGCCAAGCGCCTGGGCGGTGTACGCCGGTGGGTGACGGATGGGCTCATCACGGCTTTCCTGCTGCTGATCGGCGGTTTCGGGTCACACTTCGCGCAGGCGAACCAGGAGGCCACGGGGGCGCTGCGTACGCCGCTGGACGTCCTCGGCTACGCGATGATCTTCGCGGCCGCCGGGGTGACGATCATCCGTCGGCGGTGGCCGGTGACCACGCTCGGTGTGGTCGCCGGGCTGACCGCGGCGTACCTGATCATCGGCTATCCCTACGGCCCGATCCTGATCAGCTTCGCGGTGGCCATCTACACGGTGGCGGGCGAGCTCCCGTTACGCCGGGCGGCCTGGTTCGGCGGGGTCGCTTTCGTGTTGTTGGCCCTGCACGCCTTCTTCCCGTTCCACGACTTCACGAACACGAAGTTCAACGGCCTCCTCCCGTCGGCGGCCTTCGTAGCGGTCCCGTTCGCGATCGGCGTGACGGTCAAGGTCTCGCGCGAGGCGGTGCAACGGTCCCGGGCGGACGAGGCGCGCCGGATCGCGGACGACGAGCGGCTGCGGGTGGCCCAGGAGGTGCACGACGTCGTGGGCCACGGCCTGGCCGCGATCAACATGCAGGCGGAGATCGCCCTGCACCTGCTGCCGCGCAAGCCGGAGGAGGCGGAGGCGGCGCTGACCCGGATCAGCCGGAGCAGCAAGGCGGCCCTCGACGAACTCCGGGTGACGCTCTCGGTCCTCCGCCAACGCGGCGACCGCGCGCCGGCGCCGGGCTTGGCCCAGGTCCCGGCGTTGCGGGACCGCCTGGCGGAGTCGGGCCTGCCGGTGACGCTGTCGGTGGTCGGCGTGGCGGCGGAACTCCCGCTGGCGGTGGACCTGGCGGCCTACCGGGTGGTCCAGGAGTCGCTGACCAACGTCCTGCGCCACGCGGGCTCGGCGACGGCGTCCGTAGTGATCACCCACCTTCCGGAGTCGGTGATAGTCGAGGTGACTGATACCGGCCGCGGCGGCCCTGTCCTGGTGGGTTCGCCGGGCCACGGCCTGGAGGGCATGCGCGAGCGTGTGACGGCGCTGGGCGGCACGCTCGCCGCGGGCCCGCTGACCGCGGGCCGCGGCTGGCGGGTCCAGGCCGAGCTACCGGTAGCCCCCGACCCCACCACGGACCCAAACGGAGCGTGGTGAGGGGTGCGAGCGAGGACCCAAGGCCGGCGGGCTTCGGACCGTCTGCCGTCCGCGGCGCTGGCGCCGGTGCCGGCGTCGGTCGGTGCTGTCGGGCGGGGTCGGTTCGCGTGGACGACGGGGGAGTCGGTTGGGTGGCGCTGATGGTGCTGTCGGGCGGGGTCGGTTCGCGTGGACGACGGCGAGTTGGTCGGGTGGCGCTGATGGTGCTGTCGGGCGGGGTCGGTTCGCGTGGACGACGGCGAGTTGGTCGGGTGGCGCTGATGGCGCCGTCGGGCAGGGTCGGTTCGCTCTGAGGATCTTGAGTAGTTCAGGTGACGCGTGCAGGGTCGGGCTGCGAGCAGGTCGCGTGGCGCCGATGGCGCTGTCACGCGGGATGGGTTCGCGCCCAGGGCCGCGTGTTCGTCGCGTGACGCCGCAAGCGCGTGTTCGCGCGGGCGGTTGCCACACCGACAAGCCGGCGACCGTCGGGCGGGCCACAACTCGCCCCCCGCGCCGCGGCCAGCCGCCGTGGTGCGTGGTCCACGGTCTGCACGACGGCTCCCGGGTTGGCGCGAGATCAGGCGGGCAGCGGTGGTGGGGTTGATGGGGCAGGGTGAGGGACGTGGCTGACGAGATCGGTGTGTTGATCGCGGATGACCAGGATCTTGTGCGGATCGGGCTGCGGTCGTTGGTAGAGGCCGAGGACGGGATGCGCGTCGTCGGGGAGGCCGCCGACGGGCTTGATGTCGTGGCCAAGGCCGCGGCCACGGCGCCGGAGATCGTGTTGATGGATGTGCGTATGCCTGGCATCGACGGGATCGAGGCGACCCGGCGGATCGTGGCCGACCCCGCTTTGGAGCACACGCGCGTCATTGTGCTCACCACGTTCGAGCTCGACGAGTACGTGTTCGACGCTCTGCGGCACGGTGCCAGTGGATTCCTGACCAAGGACACCAAGCCCGCGGAGTTGTTGCGGGCCATTCGGCTCGTGGCGGGCGGGGAGGCGTTGCTGTCGCCCTCCGTGACCCGGCGCGTCGTGCGCGAGTTCTCCTCTCGGCCCTCGCGCACGCTCAAGCCGCACCCGCAGCTGGGCACGCTGACCGAGCGCGAGCGCGAGATCGTCGGCCTCGTCGGCGAGGGACTCTCCAATGAGGAGATCGCCGAGCGGTTGGTGGTCTCGCCCGCGACCGCGCGTACCCACGTCAGCCGCGCGATGATCAAGCTGGGTGCCCGGGATCGCGCCCAGCTCGTCGTGTTCGCCTATCAGTCGGGCCTGGTGGCCCTCTGAGCCCAGGCGAGCACCCGCATCGCGCGAAGCGTGTTCCAGCGGCTCGGCTGGCCGTCGCCCGCCTCGAGCGAGAAGTAGACCAGGCCCGGGTGCGTGTTCTCCAGCAGCCACGTGCCGTCGGGTAGTCGTTTGCTTTCCACCAGGTCGAGCGCTTCGGCCACGCGGTCGTCGGGCCGGCCACCGGCGTCGCGGAAGTAGTCGAGTGCGCGGAGCACGTCGTAGTGCCAGCGCGGCGGGAACGAGAACCGCAACCAGTCGTCGACGACCACCTCACCGGTGCTCTTGCGGCGGAACAGGTGACGTTCGAGCAGGTACTCCTCGCCGCCGCGACGGGCCGCGGCGACGTCGCGGGTGCCGCCGGCCCGCTCGTAGGCCAGGAGGCCTTCGAGCACGTTGAGCGTGCTGGCGAACGACGAGACCTTCGAGCCGTTTTCCAGCTCGCAGTTCCAGCCGCCGTCGTCATATTGCTCGCGTAGCAGGCGGTCGACGATGCCGTCGACGGGCTGCCCGAAGTAGGCGCCGATCCGTACCGTGCGGCCGTTGATGCAGGCCTCGACCTCGCCGTCGAAGAAGCGCTGGCTGTCGTGCTCCCAGACGACGTGGTCGCGCACCGCGTCGAGGGCCTGCCGCACGCGCTCGTCGGCGGGGTCGATGCCGAGGTCGATGAGGACGTCGAGCGTCGGGAGCGTGGAGACCCAGGGCTGGCCGTCCTGGCCGTCGGCCGGTCGCTCGTGGTCGGGGCCGGTGTGTTTGTAGCCCCGGCCCGGGAAGCACGCGCCGCCGGCCCAACCGCCGCCGTCGTCCTGCAGCGCGAGTAGTCGCGCACCCCACCCCTCGCGGGCGACCTTGGCCCGCTCGGCGGCGACGACGTCGGCGGGCGCGCCCGCCAGATCCCGCAGAACCTGCCAACGGATCGCGGGGTCGGAATCGAGCAACCAATCCATGACGGTCATGGCGATGAGGCTAGACCCGCACCCCGACAAAGGAGGGCCCCATGCCGGTCGATGGGCCGCACGAAGTGTGCGGTTGACCAGCACACGGCGGATCTCGGGCGCCGCGAATCCAAGATTGATCATGCGGTCGCCGTCGACGCATGGGCGAGGCGTCGGCGCTTGCCGGCTGCTGCCAAGGCTCTGTTCATGGGCTGCGCCTGCCCGAGGGGCGTGCGGTGATCGGCGAGCCGGGGCCCGCTGCCGGCGCGGGCCGTGCGCTGGTCGGATCGCGTCCGGCAACGGGCGAGTGTGTCCGTGGGCTGCGCCTGCCCGAGGGGTGTGCGGTGATCGGCGAGCCGGGGCCTGCTGCCGGCGCGGGCCGTGCGCTGGTCGGATCGCGTCCGGCAAACGGGCGAGTGTGTCCGTGGGCTGCGCCTGCCCGAGGGGTGTGCGGTGATCGGCGAGCCGCGGCCTGCTTGCCTGCGCGAGCCGTGCGCTGGTGGGACCGCACGCGGGTGGCAGCCGGCGACGATCGGGCTAAGTCGCCAACCGCAGGAGCGGCCAAAGGGCGAGGGCGCGCCACAGGTGGCCGGCCGCCGGGAGCAGCTGACGCGCCGAGTGCGGCCAGGGCACCAAGCGCATGACTGCCTCCGCGGAGGGACCTGATCGAGGGCGGCGACGTCGTCGACACCGTGCCTGCTCGCGGTGCCGGTGGAACGTGATCGCGGGATGGGCGACGGGGCTGTGCATCGGGCGCGCGTGGATCTGATCTTGAAGCCCGGTGGTGTGACAAGCGTCCGCGGCGGCGTGCCGCTTGATCTGATGGCGGGGTGCGGGTGACCAGGCGCGGAGCTGGCGAGTGACGCGTCAGCGAGCGGTGTCCGGCGGGAGCGACGGTCGCGCCCACCGCGTACCCGGGAAATGGGTCGTTGGGTCTGAAGAGACCGCCCGCCGGCGGCATGAGCGGCCGTTGCGGAGCGGGCCGGATACCCTAACGAGGGTCCTTCCGGCCTGCTTCGCCCACCGAACTATGACAAACGGGATGTTTACGTGTTCGACACCCTGAGCGACCGCCTCAACGGGATCTTCACCAAGCTCCGTGGCAAGGGGCGGCTGACCGAAGCCGATATCGACGCGACCGCGCGTGAGATTCGGTTGGCGCTGCTCGAGGCCGATGTCGCGTTGCCGGTGGTTCGGGCGTTCATCGCCCGGGTCAAGGAGCGGGCGCGTGGCTCGGAGGTCTCCCAGGCGCTCAACCCGGCGCAGCAGGTCATCAAGATCGTGCACGAAGAGCTGGTCAACGTGCTGGGTGGCGACACCCGGCGGCTGCAGCTGGCCAAACAGCCGCCTACCGTGATCATGCTCGCCGGTCTGCAGGGTTCCGGTAAGACGACGCTCGCCGGCAAGCTCGCCCGTTTCCTCAAGGGGCAGGGTCACCAGCCGGTGCTCGTCGCCGCTGACCTGCAGCGGCCCAACGCGGTCACGCAGCTCCAGGTGCTCGGCGAGCGCGCCGGCGTCGAGGTGTTCGCGCCCGAGCCGGGCAACGGGGTGGGCGACCCCGTCGACGTGGCGCGGGCTTCGATCGAGCACGCCAAGCGGGTCGCGCGCGACATCGTGATCGTCGACACCGCCGGCCGGCTCGGCATCGACCAGGAGATGATGGCGCAGGCCGCCAACATCCGCGACGCCGTCGACCCCGACGAGGTGCTCTTCGTCATCGACGCGATGGTCGGTCAGGACGCGGTCAACACCGCCGAGGCGTTCCGGGACGGTGTCGGCATCACCGGCGTCGTGCTGTCCAAGCTGGACGGTGACGCGCGCGGTGGTGCGGCGCTGTCGGTACGTGAGGTGACCGGGCAGCCGATCCTGTTCGCGTCGACGGGCGAGAAGCTCGAGGACTTCGACATCTTCCACCCCGACCGGATGGCGAGCCGGATCCTCGGGATGGGCGACGTGCTCACGCTGATCGAGCAGGCCGAGCAGGCCTTCGACGCCGATCAGAAAGAGAAGATGACCGCCAAGCTCATGGGCGGTGAGCAGTTCACGCTCGAGGACTTCCTCGACCAGATGGTGGCGATGCGGCGGATGGGTCCCATCGCCAACGTACTGGCCATGATGCCGGGCATGGGGCAGGTCAAGGACCAGCTCGCGGACCTCGACGACAAGCACTTCGACCGGGTCACGGCGATCATCCGCTCGATGACGCCGGGCGAGCGGGTCAACCCGAAGATCATCAACGGGTCGCGGCGGGCGCGCATCGCCAGCGGCTCCGGCGTCACGGTGATGGACGTCAACCAACTGCTCAACCGCTTCGCCGAGGCGCAGAAGATGATGAAGCAGATGGGCGGCATGATGGGCCTGCCGGGTTCGCGCCGCAAGGCCACGAAGAGCCCGAAGAACAAGCGCAAGGGCACGAAGGGCGGCTCGCGTCCGCGTCCGGTCGGTGGGGTTCCGGGTGGCTTCCCGGGCGGGATGCCGGGCGGAATGCCGCCTGGGTTCGACCCGTCGGCCCTGCAGGGTGACGGCGCGCAGGGGCTGCCGCCGGGGTTCAAGCTGCCGAAGATCGACTTCAACAAGCTCCGCCGCCAGGAGGGCGACAACAACTAAGCCGATGTCGTACGCCGCATTTAGGATCGCCGGGTGGCATACGAGTTTCAGGTGACCGTCGACTGCGCGGAGCCGCACGTGTTGGCTGACTGGTGGGCCGACGCGCTCGGGTGGGACGTCGAGCCCCAGGACGAGGGGTTCATCCGGAGCATGATCGCGCAGGGTCATGCCACCGACGACGAGACGACCCGGCACAACGGGAAGCTGGTCTGGAAGACCGGCGCGGCGATCCGCCATCCCGAGGGGCTGGAGCGGGCGCCGCGGATGCTCTTCCAGTGGGTGCCGGAGCCCAAGACCGTGAAGAACCGGATGCACCTCGACCTGCGTACGGGCGACGACCGCGACGACGTCGTGCAGCGGCTGCTCGGCAAGGGCGCGACCTACCTGCACGACGGCCGGCAAGGTCCGATGAGCTGGGTGACGCTGGCCGACCCGGAGGGCAACGAGCTGTGCGTGAGCTGACGCCGCTGCACGTCCGCGGTGTGGTGTTGCCCGACGACACCACCCGCGACCTCTGGCTGGTCGGCGACCGGGTCACGTTCTCGCCGGTGGCCGGGGCCGAGACGATCAGCGAGGGCGGCTTCGTGCTGCCGGGGCTGGTCGACGCGCACTGCCACATCGGCATCGCCGCGGGCGGCGGGCCGGTCACGACCGTCGATCAGGCGCTGGCCGCGGCCGTGGTCGACCGCGACGCCGGCACGCTGGCGATCCGGGACGCCGGCTCGCCGTTCCCCTACCCCGAGCTCGACGACCACCCCGACGCGCCGCGGCTGTCCCGCGCCGGGCGGCACCTCGCCGCGCCCAAGACGCACCTGCGCGGCATCCCGATCGAGTGCTCGCCCGAGGAGCTACCGGCGGCCGCCGCGGAGCAGGCCCGGGCCGGCAACGGGTGGGTGAAGCTGGTCGGCGACTGGCTCGACCGGTCGCGGGCCGACCTCGGGCCGACGTTCGAGCCCGACGTGCTCGCGGCGGCGATCGACGCGGCGCACGCGGCCGGCGCCCGGGTCGCGGTGCACACGTTCGACGAGGCGACGGTGTCCACATTGGTCCGCGCGGGCGTCGACTCGGTCGAGCACGGCACGGGCCTGTCCCTCGATGACATCGACGAGATGGCCCGCCGCGGCACGGTCCTCGTGCCCACGATGATCAACATCGAGACGTTCGACGACATCGCGGCGCGGGCCGACGAGAAGTTCCCCGGCTACGCGGCCCACATGCGCGCCCTGCACGCCGGCTTCTCGGCGGTGGTCCGGGCGGCCCACGAGGCCGGCGTGCCGATCCGGGTCGGCACCGACGCGGGCGGCGCGATCCCGCACGGCGCCTGCGCCGACGAGATGCTGATGCTGCACGAGAAGGCCGGCATGCCGGCGGTCGACGTGCTGGCCGCGGCCTCCTGGGCGGCGCGCGACTGGCTCGGCTTCCCGGGCCTGGTCGAGGGCGGGTTGGCCGATCTCGTGGTCTACGAGGCCGACCCAAGGGCCGACCTACGCGTGGTCCGCGCGCCGAGCCGGATCGTGTTGAAGGGCCGGGTCATCCGCTAGGGGCCGGCTGCTCATCCGCCTCAGCGGACATCGGAGACCACACGGCACGGCCGAATGGCGCGGCTCGCGCGCGGTGATCCAACAGAGCCTCGCTAGGATTCCCGGTTATGGCTCGCGTGCTTACTCCCCGTGCGGAGGACTTTCCCCGCTGGTACCAGGATCTGATCGCCAAGGCGCAGCTCGCCGACAACGGCCCGGTGCGGGGCACGATGGTGATCCGACCGGCCGGGTACTCCATCTGGGAGCGCATGCAGGCCGAGATGGACGCGCGGATCAAGATCGCCGGCGCCGAGAACGCGTACTTCCCGCTGTTCATCCCCGAGAGCTACCTCAAGCGTGAGGCGGACCACGTCGAGGGCTTCTCGCCGGAGCTGGCCGTCGTCACCCACGGTGGTGGCAAGCAGCTCGCGGAGCCCGTCGTCGTCCGGCCCACCTCCGAGACCGTCATCGGCGAGTTCATGGCCAAGTGGGTCGACTCGTACCGCGACCTGCCCCTGCTCCTCAACCAGTGGGCCAACGTCGTGCGCTGGGAGCTGCGGCCGCGCATCTTCCTGCGGACCAGCGAGTTCCTCTGGCAGGAGGGCCACACGGCGCACGCCACCGAGGAGGACGCGCGCAGCTACGCGCGCAAGATCCTGCACGAGGTGTACGAGGACTTCATGGTCGGCGTCCTCGGCATCCCGGTGGTGGTCGGGCGCAAGACCAACCGGGAGCGGTTCGCCGGCGCGACCAGCACCTACACGCTCGAAGGCATGATGGGCGACGGCAAGGCGCTGCAGATGGGCACCTCGCACGAGCTCGGCCAGAACTTCGCCAAGGCCTTCGACATCAGCTTCTCCGCGGCCAGCGGCGGCGTCGAGCACGCCTGGACCACCTCGTGGGGCACGTCCACCCGCATGCTCGGCGGCCTGATCATGAGCCACGGCGACGACAACGGCCTGCGGGTGCCGCCGCGACTCGCGCCGATCCAGGCGTACGTGATGGTCGTGAAGGACGGTGACGGCGTGGCGGCCGCGGCGACCAAGCTGCGCGACGCGCTCCGGGACGCCGGTGTCCGCGTCGGGCTCGACGACCGGGTCGACACCGCGTTCGGCCGGCGCGCCGTCGACGCGGAGCTCAAGGGCTACCCGGTGCGGATCGAGGTCGGCCCCCGCGACCTGGCCGCCGGCAACGCGGTCGTCGTGCGGCGCCTCGACGGCAGTAAGACCGCCGTGCCGGTGGCGGACGTCGTGGGCCGCGTGCTCGCCGTCCTCGAGGAGGACCAGCAGAAGCTGCACGACGAGGCGCTGGCGTTCCGCGAGTCGCGCACCGTCGAGGTCGCCACGCTGGCCGACGCGATCGCCGCGACCGCGACCGGCTGGGCCCGGGTGCCGTGGTCGGCGGTCGGCGTCGACGGCGAGGCCGAGGCCAACGGCCAGGGCGTGACGGTGCGCTGCCTGGTCCGCGCCGACGGCTCGGTGCCGGACTCACAGGACGAGCCTGAGCTGATCGCCATCCTGGGCCGCTCCTACTGATGGGCTTCGCGCCCGGCAGCCTGATCGTCCACCGCAACGCCCGGCACGACCGCTTCGGCTGGGTCCGCCCGGCCCGCGTCGTCAGCGACGACGAGCGGGGCCTGCTGGTCTGGCTCGCGCCGGGCACGCCGGTGGCCTCCGAGGTAGCCGCGGACGGCCGCGGCATGCGCGCGATGCCGTTCGCGGAGTGGACCACCCTGTCGTACGCGGTGAAGCGGCACACCTGGATCGGCAACGGCGTGCTGAAATTCCACCCGGTCGGCGAGGACCACTCGGTCTGGTGGTTCCGGGACGCGGCGGGCCGCTTCACGAACTGGTACGTGAACCTCGAGGAGCGCGCGGTCCGCTGGGACGACGGCGCGCTGGCCGGGCTCGACGTGGTCGACCAGGACCTCGACATCGTGGTCGAGCCGGACCTGTCGTGGCGCTGGAAGGACGAGGACGAGTTCGCCGAGCGCCTGGCCCTCCCGGACCACTACTGGGTGCGCGACGAGGCGGCCGTGTGGGCCGAGGGCTGGCGGGTCGTCAAGCGCATCGAAGCGGGCGAGTTCCCGTTCGACGGCACATGGGTGGATTTCCAGCCGGATCCGGCCTGGGTCACGCCGACGGAACTGCCGTTGGGGTGGGATCGGCCGCCGGTCGTTCGCTAGATCAGGACCGGGAGATGGTCCCGGGTCCGCGGTGGGCGCGACCGTCGCTCCCGCCGGACACCGCTCCGCTGCGCTGCGCTGCCAGGCCCGCCGCGGGTTGCGGCAACACCCAAACCCCTCCGGTTGGAAGCGTTCGTCGGGTGATGAGGTCGCCTGAGCTGCGGCAACACCGCACCGGACGTTGAGATCTCGGCCGGCGCGGGCGTCGCGACGACCGCGGCCGTGGTCAGTAACGACGTCCCGAGGACCGTAATCCCTGGCCACGCCGATCCGGGTGCCATCAGGGTGGCAGCAACGCTGAAGGGGAGGCTCTGATTGGCTACCCCGCCGGCCGGCGGTTGCAGCACGGCTGGATGCCTGGCTTTGAGGGCTGACCTCTCGTTGGGTGGTGAGGCCGACCGGGCGGGCAACGCAGCAACCTGGTGTCGGGGCTCGTCTTGTGTTCTCACCCCTGGATGCCCGGCGCGGCGCCTTTGGGTCTTCCGCGGGCGGCCGGGCGGGCAAGGTAGCTACCTGGTGTCGGGGCTCGGCTTGTGTTCTCGGTGGCGTGGGGTGTGTGCCAGCCCCGTGGAGGCCCGGTGCCGTGCCTTTGGGTCTTCCGCGGGCGGCCGGGCGGGCAAGGTAGCTACCTGGTGTCGGGGCTCGGCTTGTGTTCTCGGTGGCGTGGGGTGTGCGCCAGCCCCCTGGAGGCCCGGCGCCGAGCCCTGGGTCCTCCTCACCCGGCCGCATGTTCGGGCGAGGGTGCCGGGGTTGTTGGTGGCGAGGTCGGCGCGGGCTGCGGCGACTTGCGGTCTCGGCGTCGGAGTCTTGGCCGCGCTGGTGCGAGGGCGGGCGGGATTGGCGTAACACCCGTGGACCCCGTTGCCGGGTCGTCGAGCCACGCGAGGTTCGAGGGTTGCGGCAACGTCCGGAAACCCGCCTAGGGGCCTGGCTCCTGTGCGGCGGGGCCGACGATGGGGCGGTTGGGTAATACGCTGCCGATCGTGGCGTTTGGTGCTGGGCGTGTTGTGGTGCGGCGGTGTTGGCGTGGTGGGCGGATCAGCTTTCACAGCCCCGCGGTCGTGGTTGCCGACGACGATCGCGGGTTGCTGCTCTGGCAGCCGGCCGACGTCAGCATTTGGCGGTTGATGACGCCGGACGGGCGTACGCATCATGACGGGACGCTTGACGAGCTCGGGCCCATGGAGCTGACCGAGCGGCCGTGGGTCGGCGGGCCGCTTCTCCTCTTTCACCCCGCCGACGGGTCGCCGTGGTCCGTGTGGTTCTTCCATGACGAGCACAGCGGTGAGTTCACCGGGTGGTACGTGAATCTTGAAGATCCCTACCGCCGCTGGGACGACGGAGGGCTGGCCGGGATCGACACGGCTGATCACGCGCTCGATGTTCTCGTCGCGCCGGATCGGTCCTGGCGGTGGAAGGACGAGGACGAGTTGGCGGCCAAGACCGGCAACGCGGACTACTGGGACGCGGCCGGGGCCGCCGAGATCCGGGCCAACGGTGAGGCCGTCGTGGAGTTGGTCGAGGCCGGAAAGTTCCCGTTCGACGGCACCTGGTGCGATCTGCGGCCCGCTCCGTCCTGGCGGGTTTCCCCTGGTCTTCTGGCTGGTTGGGACCGGCCTCGGACGGTCTGACCGGTTTCCGGGGTGACCGCCACCCGGCGCGGACCTGGCAGCGAAGCGGTGTCCGGCGGGAGCGACGGTCGTGCCCACGGCGGGCCCGGGACACGAATGGTTTGACGCTCTTCTGACCCGGCGTATGGGGACGGGGACCGTCTGGCAGAATGGTCTGCTGGTATCCGGCGCGCGCCCGGCGCCCTCTACCCCGGGTGCGACGCCAGTCCACGAACGGCCTCGGTGCAAACCCCACTGCGCCGCCGACCGATCACCCACGTATCGCAACAGGAGCGAACAGACTGTGGCCGTAAAGATCCGGCTCCTGCGGATGGGGAAGATCCGCAACCCGCAATACCGCATCGTCGTCGCCGACTCGCGCACCAAGCGTGACGGCCGTGCGATCGAGTACGTCGGCATCTACCACCCCAAGGAAGAGCCGTCGTTGATCGAGGTCAAGTCCGACCGGGTGCAGTACTGGCTGTCCGTCGGTGCCCAGCCGAGCGAGGCCGTGCAGCGGATCCTCGAGCGCACCGGCGACTGGCAGAAGTTCAAGAACCTGCCGGCCCCCGAGCCGCTGAAGGTCGCCGCCGCGCGCGTCGACCGGCGGGAGGCCTACGAGGCCGAGGCACGTGCCGCGGCCGGGCTGAGCGAGGCGCCGGCGCCGACCAAGGCCGCGAAGAAGGCGGCGAAGGCCGCGGAGCCGAAGGCCGCGGAGCCGAAGGCCGAGACGGCTGAGGCACCCAAGTCCGAGGCACCCAAGTCCGAGGAGCAGGCGGTTGCGGACTCCGGCGAGCAGGCCTGACGTGGCACTCCGGCCCGCGCTGGAGCACCTTGTCAAGGGCATCGTCGACCACCCGGACGACGTGCGCGTCCGGCTGGTCGACTCGCGCCGCGGCAAGCGGCTCGAGGTGCGCGTCAACCCGGAAGACCTGGGCACGGTGATCGGCCGCGGCGGGCGCACCGCCAAGGCGCTGCGCCAGGTCATCGGTTCGATCGGCGGCCGGGGCGTCCGGGTCGACATCGTCGACGCGTACTGATGCTTCTTGTCGTCGGCCGGATCGGCCGGCCTCACGGCGTACGCGGTGAGGTCACTGTCGAGGTCCGGACCGACGAGCCAGAGCAGCGGTTCGCCGTCGGGTCGGTGCTGGTCACCGACCCGGCGGCGGCGTCGGCCCCGTCGGTCGTGCCCGCGGCGTTGACCGTCGAGGACGTCCGCTGGCACCAGGGACGGCCGCTCGTGCTCTTCGACGGGTACTACGACCGGGATCTCGTGGAGAACCTGCGCAACGTGCTGCTCTGCGTGGACTCCGATGAGGTTGAATCCCCGGCTGATCCCGACGAGTTCCTCGATCATGAGCTGGTCGGCCTGTCGGCGGTGAGTCCGGCGGGCGAGGTGCTCGGCACCGTCGCCCGGATCGACCACGCACCCGCGTCGGACCTGCTGGTGGTGACGCGGCCCGGTGGCGGGACGGCGTTGGTGCCGTTCGTGAAGGCGATCGTGCCGTCGGTCGACGTGGCCGGTGGCAAGGTCGTCGTCGATGCGCCCGCGGGGTTGCTGGACCTGTGATGCGGGTCGACGTTGTCACGATTTTTCCGGACTATCTGGCGCCGCTGTCGCTGTCGCTGATCGGCAAGGCGCAGAGTTCCGGGTTGCTGTCCGTCTCGGTGCACGATCTGCGGACGTGGACGTCCGACGTGCACCGGACCGTTGACGACACGCCTTACGGCGGCGGGCCCGGCATGGTGATGCGGCCCGAGCCGTGGGGTCAGGCGCTGGACGCGCTGGCTTCTCCGTCGTCCCATCTCGTGGTGCCGACGCCGGTCGGGGCGCCGTTCACGCAGGCCACGGCGGATTCGCTGGCGTCGTCGTCCCATTTGATCTTCGCCTGTGGGCGTTATGAGGGGATCGACCAGCGGGTCGTCGACCACGCCTCGGCCCGGATGCCGGTGACGGAGGTCTCGCTCGGGGACTACGTGCTCTTCGGTGGCGAGGTCGCGGTCCTGGTGATCATGGAGGCCGTGGTGCGGCTGTTGCCGGGGGTGCTCGGCAATGCCGACTCATTGGCCGAGGAGTCGCACGCGGCCGGGTTGCTGGAGGCGCCGGTCTACACGAAGCCGCCGGTCTGGCGTGATCTGGCGGTCCCGGACATCCTCCGGTCGGGTGACCACGGCCGGATCGCCCGATGGCGCCGCGACGAGTCGCTGCGACGGACGGCGTCGCGCCGGCCCGACATGCTGACGGGCCCGAACGCCCCGGACCTGGACAAGACCGACCGCGCGGTCCTGGACGCGCTGGCCGAAGACGACGCCGCCAACTGACCCATCTCTGGCCGACGCGGTTGTCGCGTGGGTGCTTCTGTTGATCGGCGTGCCACATAGGTGCTGGGCAGACTGGGTTCCGTGATCTTGGAGGGTTGGCGGATCCGGGGTCTGGACGTCGCTGTGTGCCGCGACCGTCCGGGCCGGGCGCCGCAGCGATCAGCGGGTCGGCGGGTTTGCTGATGGTGGTTACGGCCACCGCCGTGGTGGCCAGGCTCGTCCTGACCGCCGTGGTGGCCAGGCTTGTCCTTGCGACCGCCGTGGTGGCCAGGCTCGTCCTTGCTTGCGACCGTTGCTACCGCCGTCGTGGCCAGGCTTGTCCTTGCGACCGGCGGCAGGTCGGCTGTTGGCTCGGGGGGAGCGTGGCGGCCATGATCCGGCGGCCCTCCTGGATCGAGGGCGGCCTGCACCGGCACGACGCGACCGTTGCCCGGGGCGAAGTGGATTTGTCGCTGCGTGGGGCGGGCCTCCGGCTTGATCGGTCGAGCGTTCGCGGGTCGAGGTTGCCGCAAACGCAGCACCGGGGAGGCGTGGCACTCGTTGGCGAGTGGCCCGGGACGACGGCCGCGGGTCGGTGGTGTGGGTTGGGCTTGCGGCGGCGCCGTGCGCCGTGAGGTCGCCGTCGTTGCTACGACCGGCGACGATCGGGTGGTCGCGTGGGGCGGATGTTTGTTGCGGTGACGCGCCGCGGACCTGGCAGCGGAGCGAAGCGGAGCGGTGTCCGGCGGGAGCGACGGTCGTGCCCACCGCGGGCCCGGGACAAGATCGCTCTCTTGATCCTCGGCCCCGGGGCCAGGGTGATTTCCGGGACGCGGCGTCGATATGGCAAAGTAGTGGGGTTGCTTGCCGCAGTCGGCCGCGCCGTGGGCGGCTGCGAGGGTCTCCTGGAGTGGTGGGGGATCAGAATCACCCGTCGTGCGCCGGGGTCGGCGTGCCGTGATAGCCGAAGGATGAGCGATGAACACCCTGGACGCCCTCGACGCCCAGTCGCAGCGGACCGACGTTCCCGAGTTTCGTGCCGGTGACACCGTCAAGGTGCACGCGCGAGTCGTCGAAGGCAACCGGTCGCGTGTGCAGATCTTCCAGGGCGTGGTCATCCGCCGGCAGGGTGCGGGCCTGCGCGAGACCTTCACCGTCCGCAAGATGAGCTTCGGCGTCGGTGTGGAGCGGACCTACCCGATCAACAGCCCGGCGATCGACCGCATCGAGGTTGTGACCCGCGGTGACGTGCGGCGGGCCAAGCTCTACTACCTCCGTGAGCTGCGCGGCAAGAAGGCCAAGATCAAGGAGAAGCGCGAGAAGCAGCCCAGCTGACTCTCGCCACTCGCGATGTTGTCGCCTCGTGCGGTTAGGCTAAGCCGCACGAGGCCTCTCAATCGGGAATCGCCTCGGGCGGTAGTGCCGTCGACGGACGGCGGCGTCCGTTCGCGGGCGCTTGGCTGACCTGGGGAGAGGCGCGTCGTGGACCGAGGCGAGATTGGCCAGGAACCCCGGCGCCGGTTATCCCGGCGTCGCATGCAGATGCCTCTCTGGCAGGAATTGCCACTGCTGCTGATCGTGGCTTTCTGCCTCGCCGTGCTGATCCGCAGCTTTCTGCTCCAGGCGTTCTTCATCCCGTCCGGCTCCATGGAGAACACGCTGCTCGTCGGCGACCGGGTGCTGGTCAACAAGATCGTTTATGACGTACGCGATCCCAAGCGCGGCGAGGTCGTCGTGTTCCGGGGGCCGGAGGCCTGGGCACCGCAGCCGGTGGACGGTGGCGACCCGGGCATGTTCAGCAAGATCGGTCGTACGTTCGGCGACCTCATCGGCATCAGCCGGCCAGGCGCCAAGGACTTCATCAAGCGCGTGATCGCGGTCGGCGGCGACCGGGTCAGCTGCTGCGACGACCAGGGCCGCGTGATGGTCAACGGCAAGGGCCTCGACGAGCCGTACATCTACGACAACTCCCCGCTCGACGTGGCGCCGGCGGCCAACGAGTGCCGGTCGCGGCAGTTCGCCGAGGTGGTCGTGCCCCCCGGTCAGCTGTTCGTGATGGGTGACCACCGCGGCGTCTCGCAGGACGCGCGATGCCAGGGGCCGATCCCGGTCGACAACGTGGTCGGGCGCGCCTTCGTCATCGTCTGGCCGCAGGACCGGTGGAAGAACCTGTCGGTACCCGACACGTTCGACGGCATCCCACCACCGCCCGCCGGTGGTCAGGGCGGAGGCAGTGGCGCGCCGCTACCATCGCAGGAGTCCCCATTGCCTGGAAAGGGAGACATTGTCGTCACGATGCCAATCTTCGCGTCCGCCCTTTTTCTGGCGCGTTCCCGACGCGGACTCCCAGACCGGCAACGTAGGCTCCGTCCGTGATTGAGGAACAGCTCCCCCAGAAGCCGAAGAAGAGTTCGTCCTTCTGGAAAGAACTGCCGATTCTGCTCGGCGTCGCGATCCTCGTGGCCGTCCTGGTGCGGGCGTTCCTCCTGCAGACCTTCTACATCCCGTCGCCGTCGATGGAGCACACCCTCGACGTCAACGACCGGGTGCTGGTCAACAAGATCGTTTACGATTTCCGGTCGCCTGACCGCGGCGAGATCATCGTGTTCCGCGCGCCGTCGGAGTGGCGCAGCGGGCTCGACGACGAGGACTTCATCAAGCGCGTCATCGCCGTCGGCGGCGACAAGGTCGAATGCTGCGACGAGCAGAAGCGCCTCGAGGTCAACGGGCATCCGTTGGACGAGCCTTATCTCTTCAACGAGAACGGCGTTTCCGACCCGGCCGCGGATCAGCCTTTCGAATTCACCGTGCCCGAGGGCCGGCTGTGGGTCATGGGCGACCACCGGGCGGCGTCCGGGGACTCGCTGGAGCACTGGAAGCAGAGCAACGGGGATCCGCTGATCTCGACGATCACCGAGGACTCGGTCGTCGGCCGGGCGTTCGTGGTCTTCTGGCCCGTCGGCCGGGCGAAGTGGCTGTCTGTTCCGGACACGTTCGACGGGGTGCCGGCGCCGGCTTCGGCTGGGTGATCCCGTGGTTTGAGCCTTCCCGCCGCGGACCTGGCAGCGAAGCGGTGTCTGGCGGGAGCGACGGCCGTGCCCCCGCGGACCCGAGCCCGTCACATGGCTCTGCCGGGTCGCGCCTAAGCTGGCTCGGTGACGGAGTTCCAGCCGCGTCGGGCCGCGCGCGTGTTGCTGGTCGACGACGCGGAGCGGGTGCTGCTGTTCCAGGGTGTCGATCCGGGGCGGCCGGCGCATCGCTACTGGTTCACCCCCGGCGGCGGCCTCGCGCCCGGTGAGTCGTCGGTCGGCGGGGCCGTGCGGGAGCTGGCCGAGGAGACCGGTCTGGTGCGCCCGCCTGCGGATCTTGGTCAGCCGGTGTTCCAGGAGACGACGGAGTTTCCGTTCGACGGCGTCTGGTACCGCCAGGAGCAGGAGTTCTTCCTCCTGCGCGTGCCGTCGTGGGCGGTCGACACGGCCGGGTTCGACCAGATCGAGAAAGACTCGATCATCGAGCACCGGTGGTGGTCGATTCCTGAGTTGGAGCGTACGAAGGAGCGGTACTACCCCGACCAGTTGACGACCCTGCTGCGCCGGGTGCTGGGGAAGGACTGAGCCGCTGTGTTGACACCACCGCGCACCGTGGTACGCCGCGAGGGCGGCATCTATGCCCTCGAGCGCGCGTTGCAGCGGCGCGGGTTCCGGCACGTCGCCGGCGCTGACGAGGCCGGCCGGGGTGCGTGCGCCGGTCCGCTGGTGGCCGCGGCCGCGGTGCTGCCCGAGGGCAAGCGCGGCGAGATCGAGGGCCTGGCCGACTCGAAGCTGCTGACGCCGCTGGCCCGGGATCGGATCTACGAGCAGGTGGTCAAGCGGGCCCTCGCGTACTCCGTGGTGATCATCCCCGCCGCCGAGGTCGACGCCCGCGGCCTGCACGTCTGCAACCTCGCGGCGATGCGCCGAGCGCTGGCGTCGTTGCCGGTGGGCCCGGAGTACGTGTTGACCGACGGCTTCCCCCTCGACGGGATGGGCGTGCCCGGGCTCGCCGTCTGGAAGGGCGACCGCGTCGCCGCCTGCGTGGCCGCGGCCAGCGTCCTGGCCAAGGTGACCCGGGACCGGATCATGGTCGAGTTGGACGGGCAGTTTCCGGATTACGGGTTTTCCGAGCACAAGGGGTACGTGACGCCGGAGCACAACGCGGCCCTGACGCAGCACGGGCCGTGTGCTGAGCATCGGTTCTCGTACATCAACGTGGCCAATGCGTCCGGGCGGGATTCGCGGCCGCCGCGGAGCCGGCGGCCGCGGGTGTTGACGGATCCGTCCAAGTTGGGCGGTGAGGTGGTTCCCGATCTCGATCCGGCTGAGGCGGCGGAGGAGCTCGACATTGATCTGGGTCGGTGATCTCGGGCGCGGGGTCGTTTTCGGCGCTGTTTGGTGACCGTCAGCCCCGTGCGCGGACCGCGACCTGCAGCAGTGGATCTGGTTGTCGGGGGCGGCGTGGCCGTGGGCGCCGGTCGGGTTGTCGGGGCGGCGCGACCTGCAGCAGTGGATCGGGTTGTCGGGGCGGCGTGGCCATGGGCGCCGGTCGGGGCGGCGTGGCCGTGGGCGTCGGTCGGGTTGTCAGGGGGCGTGGCCGTGGGCGCCGGTCGGGTTGTCAGGGCGGCGTGACCGTAGGCGCCGGTCGGCTTGTCGGGACCGCGGGACCAGGCGGCTTCGGGATTCGAGTCGGGTCGGCTTGTCGGGACCGCGGGACCAGGCGGCTTCGGGATTCGGGTCGGGTTCGGTTTTCGGGGTGAGCGCGACCGGATGCGGACCTGGCAGCGAAGCGGTGTCCGGCGGGAGCGACGGTCGTGCCCACGGCGGACCCGGGAACGCATCGATCTGTTGGATCGGCCGGAATCGCTCAGGTGATCTTGGGCGACGTGGTTTGGGTCACTCGCTTTTTGATCTTGGCATGACCTCTCCGGCTCGTGGTGGAGTCCGGAAGTCGATGCATATCTCGGCTCGGACGGTCGTGATCCGGACTGTCCGGGCGTTCGGTCCGATCTGGATCGAGGGGTTCGTTCGGATCTTGATTCGGGCGGTTCCGGCACTGCTGATCTTGCCTCTTCGGGCCCTCTGATGGCGGCCCTTCGGGTGACGTTTCGGCCCGTCCGGATCCGGTAGGGCGCGCCGAGCCCCCAGGGGGTACCGTCGGCGTGGCGTCCGGCGAGCGGCTTCGGCCATCCACGCCGGTGGGGGAAGATGGTGCCATGAAGGGCGGAGAGCGATGAGCGCAGAGGATCTCGAGAAATACGAGACCGAGATGGAGCTGCAGCTCTACCGGGAGTACCGCGACATCGTCCGCCAGTTCTCCTACGTCGTCGAGACCGAACGCCGCTTCTACCTGGCCAACCAGGTCGACCTGCACGTGCGCAACTCGGACGGCGAGGTCTACTTCGAGGTCGAGATGCACGACGCCTGGGTATGGGACATGTACCGGCCTGCGCGTTTCGTGAAGAATGTCCGGGTCATGACCTTCAAGGACGTCAACGTCGAAGAGCTCGAGAAGCCGGACATCTCCCTCCCTGCCGATTCGGGTTTCGGCGGCTGACGCCGGCCCTACCACAGTGGGCGCCCGAGGCGGGCGTTATCCACAATCCACAGGCCGCCGTGGATCGCATTGCCGCTTCTCCTGGCCGCGACGAGGCTGCCATGCATGAATTGGTACGCATTCCGTAACGCAGTGTTGTCGGCGATGGTCGTCGTCTTCGTCGTGTCGGCGGCGATCGTTGTTCCTGGTTTTGGCCCTGTGCGGTCCGGGTGGGGGTCGGCGCTTGGGACGGCCGCGGCGGGCGGGCTCCGTCTAGGCGCGGCGGTCCGCGCAAGTCCAAGCGGGGTCGCGGATGCCGCGTTCCTGTGGTTGGGCGGTGTGGTGGACGCCGCGCTTCCGCCAGCGGGCCGTGGTGATCGAGCCGCGAGATTAACGGGCGTTCGCCTGGCGCTTTCCGTGCTGGATGGGCGCGCTCCGGA
This sequence comes from Asanoa sp. NPDC050611, assembly GCF_040654855.1. NCBI lineage: Bacteria > Bacillati > Actinomycetota > Actinomycetes > Micromonosporales > Micromonosporaceae > Asanoa > Asanoa sp. NPDC050611. The sequence continues at coordinate 5,736 of NZ_JBFAIU010000065.1, read as the reverse complement.
TGCGAGCGCTCTCGACGAAGCCGTCGGAGCACCCGTCGCGCCGCGGACCGGGTTCGGTCTGCCCGTCGCGCCGCCATTGCGGGTCACTCGGCCGTTCGACGCGCCGCCCAGGCCCTGGATGCCCGGCCATCGCGGCGTCGACCTGGCCGCCGAGCCCGGTGCGACCGTTTGGGCCGCCGGTCCCGGCGAGGTCGTCTTCGCCGGCCCCGTCGCCGACCGGACGGTGATCAGCATCCAGCACGCCAACGGCCTACGCACGACCTACGAACCGGTGACCGCGGCGGTCCGGCGCGGTGACCACGTCGCCCTCGGTGATCCGATCGGCATGGTCGAGGCTGGGCACCCGGGCTGTCCGGTGGCCGCGTGCCTGCACTGGGGACTGCGCCGGGGCGATGTCTACCTCAACCCGCTGCTGCTGCTCGGCTTCCTGGTGCGGTTACTGCCGACGTAGCGCGCAGGCGATCAACGCAGGAGGGAGGGGAGGCGTTCGGCGAAGCGCTCGTACTCGTCGGCGCGGTTGTAGACCTGGCCGCAGATGCGCAGCCAGCCACGGCCGTTCCAGGCGTTGAGGTTGACCTCGGTCTTGAGCTCGTCGGAGATGCGCTCCCGGAGGACAACGGCCTCGGGTTGGGTCGTCGCTACACCGGCGGGCAGCGGGATGAGGCGCATGGGCACGTCGGGGCCGCCCGGGTCGGGCAGCTCGTCCTCCGACAGGCCCAGGGCGGTGCCGATCACCTGCTGGCCGTAGGCGGCGAGAGCGGCGTTGTGCACCCGCACCCGGTCGACGTCCAGGCTGCGCAGCGTGAACAGCCCGGCCGGGGCGGCAAGCCACGGCGTGTAGTCCAGCGTCGCCTGGAACTCCACGTTGTCGGGGAAGCCCTTCGGCTGCTGCCACGACACGACGAGCGGCTGGATCCGGTCGACCCAGCGCTCGGCGACGGTCAGGACGGCGGTGCCGCGCGGCGCGTACGCCCATTTGTGGAAGTTGCCCACCCAGAAGTCGGCGCCGATCCGGTCGACCTCGACGGGCAGCATGCCGGGAGCGTGGGCGCCGTCCACGAGCACGGCCACGCCGAGCCGGGCGGCGACGGTGGCGATCGTCGCGACCGGGAGCTGGTACGCGGTGGCGGAGGTGATCTGGTCGACGATCAGCAACTTCGTGCGGCCCGGGTGCAGCGCGGCGCGGATCTGCGCGACCACGTCGGTCTCGCGGGCCCGCAGCGGCAGGGTGACCAGGCCGGCGGTCGCGCCGGTGCGGGCACACTCGCGTTCGACGGCGTACGAGATCGACCCGTATCCGTGGCTGGTCGTCAGGACCTCGTCGCCGGGGCCGAGCCCGATCGACTGCAGCGCGATGGCGATGCCCGAGGTCGCGTTGCCGACGAGCGCGGTGCGGTCCGGGTCGGCGCCGAGGAACGCGGCGAGGTGCCGGCGAGTGTGCGCGACGCGGTCGAAGAAGCCGCGGTCGAAGAAGCGCAACGGGTTGCTCTCGACCTCGTCGCGCAGCCGCTGCTGGACGCGCTGCACGTTGATCGGCACCGCGCCGAACGAGCCGTGGTTGAGGTGCGCGACGCCCGGGTCCAGGGAGAACAGCAGCCGGGCACCGGGAATGGGTGTGGGCGGCTCGGCTTCAGCCACGGGCGGACCTCATACCGATGATCGTACGAGTCGATCGAGTCGTGGGGAGGTGGGATGACGGCGTCGGCATAGGCTGCGAACATGCCGTCCCGGAACTCGCACTGCTCGTTCTGCGGCGCCGCGTACCCGGCCGACCAGCCCTGGCCGCGGGTCTGCGCGGCGTGCGGCGAGACGACCTACCGCAACCCGGTGCCGGTCGCCGTAGCGGTGCTGCCGGTGGACGACGGGGTCCTGGTCATCCGCCGGGCCATACCGCCGCGGGCCGGACTGCTGGCGCTGCCGGGCGGTTTCGTCGACCACGGCGAGTCGTGGCAGCAGGCCGTCGTGCGGGAGCTGGGCGAGGAGACGGGAATCGCGGCGCGCGCGGACGACGTCGCGCTCTTCGACGTGCACAGCGCGCCGGACGGCACCGTGCTCATCTTCGGGCTCCTGCCGGCGACGACGGCCGCCGACGTGCCTGTCTCGGCGCCCAACGCCGAGGTCGCCGGGTGGTCGGTCGCCCGCGACGCCTCCGACATGGCCTTCGACCTGCACGCGCGGGTGCTGACGCGTTATCTCGCGGAGCGGGTCACGGCCTGACCGGACGTCACCGGGTGATCGGCTGCGGGCTGTGGTGTCGCCGCCTGGCCAGCCACGTCGCGGCCTGGCGTGCCGCCTTACGGCCTGACCCAACCGCGTCACGGTCTGTCCGGCAACTTCACGGACTGGCCCGCATCACGCACTCGCCTCCCGCGTCGCGGGCTGGTCTGCGCCAAGGCCTGGGCCGCCACGTCACGGCGTGATCTGCTCGGTCGCGGCATGAATGCGGCTCACGGCCTGGTCGGTGTGCCGGGTCAGGCGCGTGGATGCGCTTGGCGGTAGGCCGCGCGCAGTCGGTCCATCGAGACGTGGGTGTAGATCTGCGTTGTCGCGAGCGACGCGTGCCCGAGCAGCTCCTGCACCGCACGCAGGTCGGCGCCGCCCTCCAGCAGATGGGTGGCCGCCGAGTGCCGCAACCCGTGCGGCGTCGTGTGCGGCAGGCCCGCCGCCCGCGCGTACCCGCTGACCAGCCGGCGCACCACGGTCGGCTGCAGGCGGCCGCCGCGCGCTCCGAGGAACAAGGCGTCACCGCTCGCGGGACCGGCCAGCGACGACCGGCCCAGCCGCAGCCAGTCGTCCAGCGCCTCCTGCGCAGGCAGTCCATAGGGGACCGAGCGCTCCTTGTCGCCCTTGCCGACCACCCGGACCACCCGCCGGCCGGGGTCGACGTCCGTGCGGTCCAGGCCGCACAGCTCGCTCACCCGGATCCCGGTCGCGTAGAGGACTTCGAGGACCGCCCGGTCACGCAGCAGGGTCGGGGCCGCCTCCTCGCCCGGGGCCAGCACCAGTTCCGTCGCCTGCTCCGCGCGGAGGACCGCCGGCAGGTCGCGGCCGGCCTTCGGGGTGGCGAGCTTGGTGCCCACGTCCGTGTCGAGCAGGCCGCCGCGGTGCGCCCACGCGCTGAACGTGCGGGCGGCCGCTGCGCGGCGGGCCAGGGAGGTGCGGGCGCCGCCGAGCGTACGCAGGCGGGCCAGCCAGCTCCGCAGCACTGTGATGTCCAGGTCGCCCGGTGCCGCGCAGCCCATCCGGGACGCGTGGTCGAGCAGCGAGACGACGTCGCCGACGTACGCGCGTACCGTGTGCGTCGATCGGTTTTCGACGTGTGACAGGTGCCGCGCGAACTCGTCGACCGCTTCGCGCATCGCGTGCGGAAGCGCCTCGTGCAGCGCCTGCGTCGAACGGCCCATCACCCCGACGGTCACCGCGACGGCGGCCCGGGTCAAGGCGCCACGCCGGCCGAAGTCAGCCCGCGGCGAAGCCGCCCGCGAGGAGCAGGCCGAGTCCGACGATCAGGTACACCGCCGGTGGGCGCAGCCAGCCGTTGGGGCCCTCGGGGCGGACGCCGCCGGTGGTCGCGCTGTAGAGACCGACCGCGAGCAGCGGCAGACCGGCGATCAGCAGCATGCCGGAGACGATGCCCGAGATGACCAGGTCACCGGTGAACATCGAGTCGAAGAAGATCCGCAGGGCGCCGATCTCGAAGACAGCGGTGAGTACGCCGTAGAGCAGCGCGAGCGCCGGGCGGCGGGTGCGGTAGACGCCGTCGCCGGCGGGCGCGCCCCCGGGTCGGCGCATCGCGTCGTCACGCGGAGCGATCGGCGGCATCAGGCCGGTGGGGGCGTTGAGGCCGGCCGCGCCGTCCGGCATGGGCGGCGGCACCGGCATCCCGTCGGGCAGTGGCAACGGTGCCGGGATCGGTTCGCCGATCGGCAGGTGCGGTTCCGCTGGGCTCGTGCGCGGCATTTCGCCGGTGGCCGGGCCGCCTGGCCCACCGCCGTACACCCGCTGCGGCTCGTCGGTCGGACGCCGCACCGAGTCGGCCGGCAACGGGCGCGCGGAGCTGTTCCACGACGGCTGCTCGGCCTGATCGTCGGCCCAACGCTGCTCCCGGTCGCCGCCGAAGCCGCCGCCGCCGGTGGTGAACCCGTTGAACGAGGGCTCGGCGCCGCCGTCGCGGGGCTCGGGTACGCGGAAGCCGCCGTCCCGCCAGCCGCGATCGTCGTCGTTCCAGCGCTGTTGCTGCTCGTCGTCGGGGTATCCGCGTCGTCCGTCCACGGCCGCACGCTATTCGACCATCCTGCGGGGCGGCCAGCCAGGCTTCCGAATTGCGGTGTTAAGTGAGTGTGATTCCGGTCCCGTTAGCACGCCTGGGACTGCTCGGGCCCTGGGTTTCCACAGGTCGCGGTTGTCCACAGGAGAGGAGCAGGCCGCTGCCGGCGCCGCGGGCGGTCGCGCATCGTCAGGGCATGACGGTGGTACGGCGAGCGGTCGGCGCGTGGGGTGAGCGGCGCGCGGCCGAGTATCTGTCCGACGAGAGCTTTCGGGTGGTGGCCCGCAACTGGCGGTGCCCGCTCGGTGAGATCGACATCATCGCGTGGGAGGGTGACACGCTCGTCTTCTGCGAGGTGAAGACCCGCCGTGGGCTGGGCTTCGGCGTGCCCGCGGAAGCGGTGGTGGCAGCCAAGGCGCGGCGGTTGCGGCGGCTCGGGGCCCGGTGGTTGTCGCTCAACAGCGTGCATCCGCGGGAGATCCGGTTCGACGTGATCGCCGTGTTGATCCGGCGACCGGGGATCGTCGACATCGAGCACATCCGCGGCGCGTTCTAGCAGATGCTCACTCTTCGCGCCGCGTTGTCCACAGGCGATGTGTTGTCCACAGGCCGCCGACATGGGTCGCGCATCTGCGTCAATGTCTTGCCCGTGAGCTACGCGAAGGTGCTGTCCGTCGGTCTGGTCGGTGTCAGCGGACATCTGGTCGAGGTCGAAGCCGATCTCTCCGCCGGGCTGCCCGCCGTCGTGATGTCCGGCCTGCCGGACACGGCTCTCAACGAAGCCCGCGATCGGGTACGGGCGGCGGTCGTGAACTCCGGTGAAAGCTGGCCCAACCGGCGCATCACCGTCAACCTGCTGCCCGCGACCCTGCCCAAATACGGCTCTGCCTTCGACATGGGCATCGCGGCGGCGCTGTTGGGGGCGGCCGGTGAGCTACCGCTGGCCGCCCTCGACGGTGTCGTGCTGCTGGGTGAGCTGGGGCTCGACGGCAGCGTACGACCGGTGCGCGGCGTGCTGCCGATGGTCGCCGCCGCGTTGCGCGCCGGCGTGCACCGGGCGGTGGTGCCGCTGGCCAACGCGGCCGAGGCCGCCGTCGTACCGGGCGTCACGGTCAAGGCGGTGGAGACGCTGCACCGCCTGGTCGCGTTCATCCGGACCGGCGGCCCGTTGCTCGATCCGCCGGCCGGCCGCCCACCGCCGGAGCCGGCGATGCTCGACCTGGCCGACGTCGCCGGCCAGGCGCTGGGGCGGCGGGCGATCGAGGTGGCGGCGGCCGGCGGGCACCACGTCGCGATGTTCGGACCCCCAGGCGCGGGCAAGACCATGCTGGCTGAGCGGTTGCCGTCGGTGCTGCCGCCGCTCGACGACGAGGCCGCGCTCGAAGTGACGGCGCTGCACTCGGTGGCCGGGCTTACCGCCGATCACAAGAATGGTGTTCTCAATCATGCCTCGAGTACAGCCGCGATCG
>NZ_JBFAIU010000064.1:0-29099 GCF_040654855.1 Asanoa sp. NPDC050611 | reverse complement strand
CGTCACGCAGTGAGTCGCCGAACAGGTTGAACGCGAGCACCAGCGCGAACAGCGTGATGCCGCCGGTCAGCGTGAACGCGGGGTCGTCGCGGATGGACCGTGAGCGCCGCGGCGGCCGCGGGCCTGAGCGAGCTCGCGCCGGTCGACGACGCCTACGCCTCCGCGTGGTACCGCACACGCGTCTTCCCCGTCCACCTCCGCCGCGCGCTGCTCGGCCACTGATAGGGAACTGGCCTATGACCGTCAAGATCGTCAACCTCAAGGTCAACGGCGTCGACCAGGCGTTCATGGCCAAGCCGGCGACGACCCTGCTGCTCGCCCTGCGGGAACAGCTCGGGCTGACCGGTGCCAAGCGCGGATGCGCGCAGGGCGCCTGCGGCTCGTGCACGGTCCTGGTCGACGGCGCGCCCGTGGTGTCGTGCCTGGTGCCCGCGGCCACCGTGGACGGCGCCGACGTCGCCACCGTCGAGGGGCTCGCCGACGGCCAGCAGCTCAGCGACGTCCAGCAGGCGTTCCTCGACGGGTTCGCCACCCAGTGCGGCTTCTGCACGCCCGGCATGATCATGTCGGCGGAGGCGCTGCTCGCCCGCAACCCGGACCCGACCGTCGACGACGTCAACGAGGCGATCAGCGGCAACGTCTGCCGCTGCACCGGCTACGCGCCGATCGTGAGCGCGATCCTCGACGCCGCGCAGCGGCGCCGGAGCCGCGTGAGCGAGGAGGCGCACTGATGGCGAAGATCAACCCGATCGACCCGGACTACTTCAAGGACGAGCGGCCGACCGAGCGCTTCAACGTCATCGGCACCACGGTCCCGCGCTCCGACGCGCTCGGTCACGTCACCGGCCGCACGGAGTTCTTCGAGGACCGCACGTTCCCGAACCTGGCCCACCTGAAGATCCACCGGTCGCCGCACCACCACGCGCTGATCGACAGCGTGGACACGTCCGAAGCGGAACGCACGCCGGGCGTCCTGCGGGTGCTGACCTACAACGACGTGCCGGCCAACTGGTACGGCGTGCTCCGGCTCATCGGCATCGGCCCGGACGACGAGCCCGTGCTCGCCGAGGACCGGGTCATCTACCGAGGAGAGCCCATCGTGGCCGTGGTCGCCGACTCGGAGGCGGCCGCGCTCGAGGGCGCCAGCCGGGTCAAGGTCAGCTACACCGAGCTGCCCGCGGTGCTCGACGTCGAGGAGGCGATGTCCCCGGACGCGCCGGTCATCAAGCGGGCGGGCACCAACTACTTCGTCTACGAGGGCCACCACGCGCGGCGGATCCGCTTCGGCGACGTCGAGGCCGGCTTCGCGCAGGCCGACCACGTCTTCGACTGGCGCTACAGCTCCGCGCCGATCGAGCACGCACCGACCGAGACCACCGGCTGCATCGTCGTGCCGCAGAGCAACGGACGCCTGCTGATCCACAGCAACACCCAGGCCGCGTTCTTCACGCTCGACAACACCGCGCTGATCATCAACCGGGCACCCACCGACCTGCAGGTCAAGGGCGGCACGGTCGGCGGCGGCTTCGGCGGCAAGGTCGACGTCATGGTCGAGCCGCTGGCCTGCATCGCGGCCACGCTCACCAACCGGCCGGTGAAGTTCGTCTACACGCGCGAGGAGGAGATGCAGGTCTCGTCGCCCCGGGCGGCGGAACGCATCTACATCAAGGACGGCGTCATGAACGACGGCCGGATCGTCGCGCGCAAGATCATGCTCTATGTGGACGCCGGCGCCTACGCACGGCACTCGCCCTACGGCGCCACCAAGGCGGCCGCGCACCTGCCCGGCCCCTACACGATCCCGAACGTCTACGCCGACTGCCACTGCGTCTACACGAACCGGACCCCGTCCAGCGCGATGCGCGGGTTCGGTGTCACCATCGCCGACTTCGCCATCGAGTCGCAGATGGACCGGGTCGCCCGTGCGCTCAACCTGGACCCGCTGGAGTTCCGGCTGCGCAACGCCTACCGCGACGGCGACCTGAAGGCGCACCGCAAGGTGGCGTCCGGCACCGCGCTCATCGAGGTCATCCAGCGGGCGGCCGAGCTGGTCGGGCACGAGCTGCCGGAGGAGTACCGGGCCATGTCGTCGACCACGCCGAGAGGAGCCTCCCGATGACCCTCCTGCGCGGACGGGGATACGCGTCGGTCAACTACCCCACGGGCATGAACCTGGGCGGCGACCCGTCCCAGGCGATCATCCACGCGACCACGATGGGCGGCTTCGTCGTCACCCTCTCGTCGGTCGACCTCGGGCAGGGCCTCAAGACCGTGGTGGCCCAGTGCGCCGCGGAGACGCTCGGCATCCCGATGGAGAACGTCATCATCGACACCGCCGACACCGACACCGGGCCGCACTGCATGGGCACGTTCGCGAGCCGCGGCACGCACCGGGTCGGCAACGCGGTCATCATGGCCGCGCGCGAGGCCCGCGAGGTGATGATGCAGGTCGCCGCGGACGAGCTCGAGGTCGACGCGGGCGACCTGGAGACCGACGGCACGGGCTTCGTCCGGCTCAAGGGCAGCCCGGCCAAGAAGATCCACATCTCGGACATCGCGCTGGCCGCCCACTTCAAGCAGGGCCGGACCATCTCCGGGCGGGGCATCTTCCTCAAGGAGCGCAGCTACCCGGTGCCGGAGACCGGCGAGATGGACCCGGACTCGTGCCAGGCGCACGCGTGCACGGTCGCCGAGGTGGAGGTCGACGACGAGACCGGCGTCGTGACCGTGCTGCGCATGTACAACACGTACGAGATCGGCCGGGCGCTCAACCCGGCGATGGTCGCGCAGCAGGTCGAGGGCGGGGCGTGGATGGGCGTCTCGCACGCCATCTTCGAGTCGACCGAGCCCTACTATCCCGCTTCCCGGGCGCACGGCCCGGTCGACTTCTGCGAGTACCTGATGCCCGGCCCCGCCGAGATCCCGGCGCAGACGAGCGTGATCCTGGAGCGGCCTGCGTCCAACGGGCCGTTCGGCGCCAAGGGCATCGGCGAGATGACCGCCAACGCGCCGATCCCGGCGATCGCGAACGCCATCTTCGACGCGTGCGGCGTACGCCTGACCACCATGCCCTTCACACCGGAGTCCGTCCTGCGTGGACTGGACGCGATCCGGGCCGCCTGATGCCACTCGACCACGAGACGTTCCGGCGGCGGCTGGAGGAGCGGCGGTACTTCGCCGACGAGGGACTGCTCACCGCCGTCCGGCTCGCGATCGCCCTCGGCCGGCCGTTGCTGCTCGAGGGCGAGCCGGGCGTCGGCAAGACACAGGTCTCGTACGTCCTGGCCGACGCGCTCGAGCGCGAGCTGGTCCGGGTGCAGTGCTACGAGGGCATCGACGTCTCGCAGGTCCTCTACGAGTGGGACCACCTCAAGCAGTTGCTGCACCTGCGGTCCGCCGAGGTCGAGCACACCGCGGTCGGCAACCTCTACGCCGACGAGTTCCTGCTGGAACGCCCGCTGCTGCACGCCCTGCGCAGCCAGGCCGGCGCCGTCCTGCTGATCGACGAGATCGACCGGGCCGACAGCGAGTTCGAGGCGTTCCTGCTGGAGTTCCTCGACCGGTTCCAGATCACGATCCCGGAGGTCGGCACGGTGGCCGCGACGGTACCGCCGCTGGTCGTGCTCACCTCCAACCGCACCCGGGAGCTGCACGACGCCCTCAAGCGGCGGTGTCTCTACCACTGGATCCCGTTCCCGGAGCCGGCCCGCGAGCGGGCGATCGTCGAGGCGCAGGCGCCCGGCCTCAGCACCACGGCGGCCGAGCGGCTGGTCCGCTCCGTCAACGTCATCCGGTCGCTGGGGCCGCTGAAGCGGCCCGGCATCGCCGAGTCCATCGCGTGGGCACAGGGTTCGCTGGCGCTCGCCGGCGAGGGCGCGGAGTGGAGCGAGGCCCTACGCGCGTCCCTGGGCCTGGTGCTGAAGAACGAGGAGGACGGCGCCCTGGTCGCGGCGCACGCCAGCGAGGTGTTCCCCGATGACTGACGTGCTGGTCGCGCGGACGAGGGAGCAGCTGTTCGCCTTCCTCGCGGGCCTGCGCGCCGAGGGGCTGCGCGTCGTCGCACACAAGCAGAGCGAGTTCTTCGCCGGCATCGACGCCCTCGGGCCGTCGACGGTCGGGCAGCTCTACTGGGTCGGCGCCGCGACGCTGGTGTCGGCGGAGCCCGAGCGGCACGTGTACGACGAGGTGTTCCGGCGGTTCTTCGGCGCGGCGGCCGACGCCGTGGTGCTGACCGACGAGCCGGCAGCGGCGCCGGGCGAGGACGACCAGCCCACCGGGATGCCGGGGGAGAGCGACGCCGACGCCGGGCTCGACCAGGCCGGTGGCGCCGGGCTCGCGGCCGGCGGGGTCAGCACCGAGGGTGTGAAGCGGTTCGCCGCCACCGCGCCGCGGGCGCACGTCCTCATGCGGGAGATCTGCCGCGCGCTGCCGGGCGCGGTGCCACCGACCCGGTCGCGCCGGCGCCGGCCGCACGGTCGCCGCCGGCGGAGCCTGGACCTGCGCGCGATCTACCTCGACTCCCGGCGTACGCACGGCGAGATCACCCGGCTGCACTGGCGCGACCGGCCGCCCCGCGAGCGCCGGGTGCTGGTGCTCGTCGACGTGTCCGGTTCGATGAAGCAGCACAGCCCGGACTACCTGCGGTTCGCGTACGCCGTCGTGGCGACCTGTGCCCGGGCCGAGGTCTTCACCTTCGGCACGCGGCTGACCCGGGTGACCCCGCTGCTGCGCGCCCCTGACGTCGACGCCGCCCTCGCGGCGCTGGCCCAGGTGGTGCTGGACGCCGACGGCGGCACGCTGATCGGGCCGAGCATGCGGGCGTTCCTCGACAACACCCACTACACCGCGCTGGCCCGCGACGCCCTCGTGCTCGTGCTCTCCGACGGTCTCGAACGCGGCGACTGCACGGCGATGGTCGACGCCACGCGCCGGCTGGCCCTGCTGGCCCACGCGCTCTGCTGGTGGTCGCCGCTGGCCTGCGACCCGGAGTACCGGCCGGTCACGCGCGGGATGTCGGCCGTGCTCGGGCACCTGGACGCGCTGACCGGGGTGCAGGACCTGGACACCGCGCTCGCCGCGGTGCGCGGGAAGTTCCTACGAGAGGGCGGTCATGGCTGAGCTGTACGCGGGCGACATCGTCGACTCGCACCACCACGTCTGGCGCCAGGCGGACATGCCGTGGCTGTCGGGCCCCATGGTCCCGCGGATCTTCGGCCCCTACGAGCCGATCCGCCGCGACTACCTGATCGACGAGTACCTGCGGGACGCGGCCTCGGCGGGCATCGGGACCTCGGTGTACGTGCAGCCGAACTGGCCGATGGACCGGGTCGTCGACGAGGTGCGCTGGATCGCCGAACTGCACGCGGAGACCGGCTGGCCGATGGCGATGGTGGGTTGCGCGGACCTGTTCTCCCCGGACGCGGTCGACGTCATGCGGGCCCAGCAGCGGGTCAGCCCGCTCGTGGTCGGCACGCGCCTGCAGCTCCACTGGCACGAGCGCCCGGAGTTCCGGTTCGCGTCGGCGCCGGACCGCATGAAGGACCCGGTCTTCCGCGACAACGTCGCGGCGCTGGCCGACCTGGGCTGGCTCTTCGAGCTCCAGGTCTTCGCCGACCAGATGCGCGACGCCGCCATGCTCGTGGCGGACCACCCCGACGTCCAGTTCGTGCTCGTGCACGCCGGCATGCTGGTGGACCGCACGGACGAGGCCGAGCTGGCCGCGTGGCAGGCCGGGATGCGGGAGCTGGCCGCGTGCCCGAACATCGTGGTCAAGCTGACGGGCCAGGGCACCTTCGTCCACCGGGTCGACCCTGAGCTGCTGGGCTTCGTGGCCGACTTCGTGCTGCGGGAGTTCGGCGCGGACCGGGCGATGTTCGGCACGAACCTCCCGGTCGAAACACTGTGGACGGATGCGGCGACCCTGACCGACGCGTGGCGGCAGGCGCTGCGCGACCGGACCGCCGACGAACAGGCCGATGTCTTCTCCCGTACGGCCCGCCGGGTCTACGGTCTCTGACCCCCTGACGACGAAAGGACGACATGGCCCACTTCATCCTCACCTACGGCTACAACGACACCCCGCTGCGCGCCGAGCGCCGCCCGGACCACCTGGCGCACCTCGACAAGCTCAAGGCGGACGGCTCGCTCGTGCTCGCCGGCCCGCTGGCCGACCTCAGCGGCGGCATCATCGTGCTGTCAGCCGCCGACCAGGAGGCGGCTGCGGCCCTGGTCGACCAGGACCCGTACACGCAGCTCGACGTGACGAAGGACCGCCTGCTGCGGGAATGGAAGATCACCGTCGGCCTGCCGGCCTGACCCCGGGCGCGCGGCGGCCGGCGCATCGTGCGGACCACGGTGCCGGCCGCCGCGGTCTAAGCTCGGACCGGGGTGGTGCCCATGCCGACCAAGGTCAACCGACAGACCGTCGACCTGTCCTCCTTTCCGGAACTCGTCGTGATCTACCTGGGGATGCGGGTCAACCGGCTCTACGGCCTGCGGACCCTGCTGGGCCGCGGCCCGCGGATCGACAGGTCGGTGGCGGACCAGCCCGACGGGCTGCTGCTGCACGAGCAGCTCATCTACTCGCTCGCGCCGATGCACGTCGGCATGCGCCAGTACTGGCGCGACATGCCGTCGCTGCTGACCTGGGCGCGCTCCGAGCCGCACCGCACGTGGTGGCACGACTTCCTGCGCGACAGCGGCGGCACCGGCTTCTGGCACGAGACCTACCTGATGCAGGGCGGCATGGAGGCCGTCTACGACGACATCCCCAAGCCGTTGGGCTTCAGCCGGTTCGCGCCGGTGCGGCCGGCGCGCGGGCCGATGTTCGGCTTCGCCGCACGGGCCGGCCGGCAACACGACGAGGCGCCGGTGCTCAGCGAGGACGAGCTCTACGGCTAGGGCGCGCCCGTGCCACCGCCGACCGCGACCACCGTCGAGCGTCAGCCGCGCTTGAGCCGGTTGGCCAGCCACTCCACGGCGAGCGGGTAGCGGTAGTCGATGCCGCCGTGTGCCGCGGGGAACAGCTCGAACGCGATGCGCTCGGCCGGCACGCCGATCCGGTCCAGGCCGGCCCTGAACGCCTCGGCGCCCAGGTCGAGGAACCACTCGTCGCGGGTGCCGGCGTCGATCCAGACCGCGCGCAGGGAGCGCAGCTCGTCGGCGTACCGGTCGATCATCCGGATCGGGTCCCAGGCCAGCCACCGGTCCCACAGCTCCGGGATGATCTGCCCCGAGCGCGTGTCGACGGGCAGCCGCGGCGTGCCGTCCGGGTCGGGGGAGAAGGCGGCCGCGCAGCCCAGCACCAGGCAGAGCAGCATGTCCTCCTCCTTGGTGAAGGCGACCCGCTGCTGGAAGTCCTTCCACCACCGCAGGATGTCGTGGTCGTAGTCGCGCAGCGCCCGCACGGCCTTGGCGAACTCGTTGAGGTAGCAGTACTCGTAGAGGGCGTCGCCCGCGTGCGTCGCGAGCGCGCCGAACAGGTCGGGGCGCAGCATCGGCGTGATCATCGCACCGAAGCCGCCGGAGGACTTGCCGGAGATGGCGCGCGCCTCGCGGTCCGCGACGGTGCGGAAGCGACCGTCCACAAAGGGCACGACCTCGTCGCAGAGGTACGAGTGGTAGTTGCCGGTGCCGGGGGAGTCGACGAACTGGGAGCCGCCGTAGGCGGTCCAGGCGTCCACATAGACCAGAATGCAGCCCGGCGCCCGCTCCTCGGCGAAGACGCGGTCGGCGGTCTCGACGAACGGCTGGCGGAACGGCTGCTGGTTGGCCCACATCCCGATCTGGCCGGAGTAGCCCTGGATCACGTAGATGCTCGGATAGCGATCGGTGGACTCCTCGTACCCCGGCGGGGTGTAGACCCACAGCGGGCGCACGTGCGGGTCGCCGAGCGGGTTGCCGCGCAGCTGCCGCGAGTCGATGGTCTCCTGGTGCAGGGTTCCGGCGAGATCTTTGAACATCCTCTACTTCTAGCATCCACCGCTAGGCTGCGCCGATGAGCGTCAGCGAGGAGATCCGGCGGAGCAAGCACGTCAGCCTGGTCACGTTCCGTAAGGATGGCACACCCAAGGCGACCGCGGTCTGGCATGTCGTCGAGGGCGACGAGCTGTTCGTGGTCTCCGAGGCCAAGGCCTGGAAGGTCAAGCGGATCCGCAACAACGGCCGGGTCACGGTGACGGTCTGCGATCTTCGTGGCCGGATCAAGCCCGGGGCGGCCACCGCCGAGGGCACCGCGCGGCTGCTCGACGAGGCCGGCACGGCCGCGGCACGCAAGCTGCTGGCCCGCAAGTACGTGTCGTCGCGGCTCGGAAACTGGTTCGCGCGGGTGCTGCACCTGCGGCGGCCGCCGCTGCAGGGCATCGCCGTCACGTTCTAGCCCGGCTGGGTGTGCGGCAGCCCGAGCGCCGCGACGTGGTGGGCGCCGACGAACGCGTTGATCTCCGCGATCTTCCCGCCCGCGATGCGCAGCACGTCCACGACGAGCCCCTCGTAGCGGCCGGTCTCCGGGTTGCGTAGGTAGTTCACCAGCGCGGGCCGGCCGTTGGCGCTCGCGGCGACGTGGTGCCAGTCGAGCGGCCGGGCCAGGAAGACGCTCACCGCGTCCTTGCCGACGACCGGCGGCTCGGGCGGCATGGTGATCCGGACGTCGTCGGCCAGGAGCATGCGGAGGGCGTCTTCGTCGGACGCCGCGGCGTAACGGCGCAGGATGGCCTCGTCGGCCGCGGTCAGCGGCGGGCGCCGCCAGTCGTCGGGGTCGGCCGGCGCGTGCTCGCGGATGGTGCGGCGGGCCCGCTGGACGAGGCTGTTCGTGGCCGCGACGGCCACGCCGAGCGTGTCGGCGACCTCGGCCGGGGTCCAGCCGTCGAGGTCCCGCAGCACGAAGGCGGCGCGCTGCCGGGGTGGCAGGAAGCGCAGGGCGGCGATCAGCGCGAGCTCCACCAGCTCGCCGGCCGCCACGTCCCCCGCCACGTCTGGGTACGGGCCGATCGCGAGGTCCCACTCGAGCGGGTCGCCGGCCGGCCGGGTGCGTCGCTCGGCCGCCTTGCGGGTGTCCAGGAACAGGTTGGTGGCGATCCGGTAGAGCCAGGTCCGCGCCGACGCCCGCCCGTCGAAGCGGTCCCGGGCCCGCCAGGCGCGCAGGAACGCCTCCTGCGTCAGCTCGTCGGCGTCGGCGACGTTGCCCGCGAGCCGGTAGCAGTGCGCGCGCAGCTCCCGCTGGTGATCCTCGTATGCCGCCGCCAGCCAGGCCTCGTCCATCAGGACAGGCTAGCGATGACGATGTGCCGGTTGCCTCGTCAGTACCTCCGACGATGTCCCGTCCGAAGGAGGAACCGTGAGACCACAGATCGTCGACCGGGCCGGCTGGCTGGCCGCCCGAGCCGCGCTGCTGACCCGCGAGAAGGCGCACACCCGGGAGGGCGACGCGATCGCGGCCGCCCGCCGCCGCCTGCCGATGGTCGAGGTGGACGCGACCGTCGAGCTGGTCGGCGCCGGCGGCCCGACCGCGCTGCTCGACATCTTCGAGGGTCGCGACCAGCTCCTCGTCTGCAAGCACATGTGGCACCGGGGCAAGGACTTCGCGGACCAGTGCCGCGGCTGCACGGCGACTGTGTGGAACTTCCAGGACGCGAGCTACCTCGAGGCGCGCGGCGTGACGTTCGCGATCTGGTGCCAGGGGCCGTACGCGGAGTTCGCGCCGTACCGCGAGTTCATGGGCTACCGGGCGCCCTGGTACTCCGTCGACGGCATCGACGTGCCGGGCGTCTCCGACGGCTGGATCACGACCTACCTGCGCGTCGATGACCGGGTCTTCCAGACCTACGAGACCGACGGGCGCGGCGTCGAGGCGATGATGCCGGCGCTGCAGCTGCTCGACATGACCGTGTACGGGCGGCAGGAGGAGTGGGAGGACTCACCGGCCGGCTGGCCGCAGGACCCGACCATGAGCTGGTTCATCCGGGACGGGCGGCCTGTTCCACAGTGGACGCGTCTCGGTCGAGTGCGTAGCGACGCTGGATGAGCACCGCCGCGCCCAGCAGCACCGCGGGCACGAGCGCGAAGCCCAGGCGGACGGCGTCCAGCGCCGAGGCGGACTGCTGGACGTCGTCGCCGCTGCTGCCGACGAACCCGCCGATCGCCAGGCACGCGGCGTAGAGGTAGGGCCCGACCGCGCCACCGGCCGAGTCCGCGGCGGTCCACACGCCGGTGTAGCTGCCGGCGTCGGCGGTCTTCCGCCCGGCCGCCGCGGCGACCACGTCCGGCAGCATCGAGAAGGCGAGGAGCTGCAGCGCGGCGAACGCGACACCCAGCACGGCCACCACGCCGATCAGCAACGCGAGCGGGGCGTGGTGGCCGAGCGCCACGACCAGGCACCCGACGGCGAAGACGCTCTGGGCGAGCAGCAGTCCGCGCTGCTTCCCGATGCGCCGGGCGACCACGAGCCACACGGGCGTCGCCAGCAGCGCGGGCGCGAGGAACGCGGCGACCAGCACGGTGGTGAGCCCGGAGTCGCCCAGCTCGTACGTCGTGAAGTAGGGGACGGCGGCGAGCACCAGGTGCGTGGCGGTCGAGGTGAGCAGGAACGCGCCGACCAGCGGGCGGAAGTGTGGGTCGCGCAGCGAGCTGAGCAGCACCCGCAGGTCGCGCAGCCGGGGCGGCGCCGGGTTGGCGGCGGTGCCGGCGACCGCGCCGAGCCGGCGGACGCCGTTGATGCCGACCAGCATCGCGCCGAGCATGCCGACCGCGAGGGCACAGCCCATCACGAGGTACGCGCGGCGCGTCGGGTCGTCGCCCCCGGCCAGCGCCGGGGCCAGCACACCGCTGGCCAGGATGCCGACCGTGAGGACGACCATCCGGAACGACATGAGCCGGGTGCGTTCGTGGTAGCCGATGGCCAGGTCGGCCGGGGTGCTCAGGTAGGGCACCTGGTAGGCCGCGAACAGCAGGTTGCCCACGATGTAGAACACCGCGACCCAGATCGCGGCGGCGTTGCCGTGCAGCCCGCCCGGCACGGCGAAGAGCAGCGCGAACGCGATCGGCAGCAGGCAGGCCACGAGCATCAGGCCGATCCGGTGGCCGTGCCGGGCGCGCTGCACGTCGGAGAGGTGGCCGACGAACGGATGGAGCACGATGTCGGCGATCTTCGGCACGAGCAGCGCGAACCCGGCGACCAGCGGCGCGACGGCGAGCACGTCGGTGAGGAAGTAGAGCAGCAACAGCCCGGGGACGGTGATCCAGACACCCATCCCGACGGAGCCGGCGGAGAAGGTCAGCAATGCGCCGCGGGGCAGGCGCACGGTGCCGGTCTCGACGACCGGGTCGACGGGGGTCCGGGTCATGCGCGCTCCCGACAGGTTGGGCCGTCCGCCGCGACCGCGTCGGAGGATTGACCGGACACGCCTCGTGCCAGCACGATCCAACGCGACGTTAATTGTCTATGGATCGGGTAAGCAATGGCTGCACGGCCGGAGGTCGTGGTGATCGGAGCGGGGCCGGCCGGCCTCGCCACGCTGAAGGCACTCGCCGACCACGGCATCGACGCGGTCTGCTTCGACGCGGGTGACCGGCCCGGCGGGTTGTGGGTCTTCGGCGGGCCGGGCTCCGGTGCGTACCGGACGCTGCACCTCAACACCAGCCGGACCCGCACGGAGTTCGCCGACCTGCCGATGCCGGCCGGGTGGCCCGACTACCCGAGCCACGACCGGATCCTGTCCTACCTCACCCGCTACGCCGACGAGTTCGGGCTGCGCCCGGCGATCCGGCAGCGGCACGTCGTCACCCGAGTGCGGCGGGCGCCCGAGGGCGGGTGGTCGGTCACGGCGGAGGGACCGGACGGAGAGGTGTCGGTGCGGGCCGGCGCGGTCGTCGTCGCCTCGGGGCACAACAGCGTCCCGCGCTGGCCCGATCCGCCGCCGGCCGGGCTGACGGCGCCGCAGCTGCACAGCCACGACTACCGCGACCCGGCGCAGCTCGCCGGCAGGCGCGTCCTGGTCGTCGGCGGTGGCAACTCGGCCATGGACATCGCCGCCGACGCGTCCCAGGTCGCGGACCGGACGATCCTCTCGGTGCGGCGCGGCGTCTGGATCGTGCCGAAGTACCTGTTCGGCCGGCCGTCCGACACGCTCAACGGCGCGCTCGCCAAGCGCCTGCCCTGGCGGGTGCGGCAGGTGGTGAGCCAGACGATGCTGCGCCTCGCGACCGGCAGTCCCAGCCGGCACGGCCTGCCGGAGCCGCGACACGGTTTCCTGCAGGACCACCCCACGCTCTCCGACGTCCTGCTCTCCCGCATCGGGCACGGCGAGATCGCGGTCCGCGGCGCCGTGGCCCGCGTGGAGGGCTCGGTCGTGGAGTTCGCGGACGGCACGCGCGACGAGGTCGACCTCATGGTGTGGTGCACCGGCTACCGGGCGGAGCTGCCCTTCCTCGACCCGCCCGGGCGCGGCGACGAGGTGCCGCTCTACCGCCACGTCTTCCATCTCGACGAGCCCGGCCTGTTCTTCGTCGGCCTGATGCAGTCCACCGGCGCCGCCCTCCCCATCGTGGAGGCACAGGCCCGGCTCGTCGCCGCCTACCTCGCCGGTGCCTACGCGCTCCCGGCACCGGCCGCGCAGCGGTCCGACCGGGCGGCCCGGCTGCGCCGGGCCCACCAGCGGTGGGGCGAGCGCCGCCCGGCGATGCGCATCGACTTCGACGCCTACCTCGCGCTGGCGGCCGACGAGCTGCGGGCGGGTCGTCGTCGCCGGTCCCGCGGCGCCGGGCAGGCGTGGACGGCGGTCGACGCATGAGGACGCTCGACGGTGCGCGGGTCGTCGTCACCGGTGCCGGCGGCACCATCGGCCGCGCGCTGTCGGTCGCGCTGCGCGACGCCGGCGCGCAGGTCGTCGGCCTGGACCGCACGGTGCCACCGGACGCCCCGGTGCCGATCCTGACCTGCGACCTCACGGACGAGGCCGCGGTGCGCGACGCCGTGCGAGCGGCGCTCGACCGCCTGGGCGGGCTGGACCTGCTCGTCAACAACGCCGGCGTCGGCGGCCCGGCACCGGCCGAGCTGCCGCCGGACGCGACGGTGCGCCGCCAGCTCGAGGTGAACCTGATCGCGGCGTGGTCGACGACCGCGGCGGCGATCCCGGCCCTGGAGGAGGCGCGCGGCCGGGTCGTCTTCATCGCCAGCCGCATGGCGGTCCTGCCGCTCCCGCTGGCCGCGGCGTACGGCGTGAGCAAGCGGGCCGTGGTCGCCTACGCCGACGCCCTCCGCCTCGAGGTGGGCACCCACGTCGGCGTCAGCGTCGTCTACCCCAGCATGATCGCCTCCCCGATACACGACTCGACCGCCGCGGCCGGCCTGTCGCTGGACGGGGTGTCCCGCTACGAGCCCGTCGAGGGCGTGGTCCGCGCGGTCGTCCGGGCCGCGACCGTGCGCCGGCCGCCGGCGAACCTCGCCACCACCGGGCGCGGCCGGCTGGAGCTGGCGATCGCGCGCCATCTACCGGGCGTCGCGCGGTGGATGGTCAACCGGACGGTCGCCCGCCGACTCGCCGCCGGCTCGTTCGACCGGGCCGACCTCGCCGCGGGCCTGCGCCGCCGCGCCGGCCGCTGAGGCCGTCCGACCCGTACCATCGGGAGTGGCGGTTGTCGATGTTCGGAGGTCCCGTGATGAAGCCTCTCGCCCGGCTCTTGGTGGCCGCGGTCGTCGCGGCGTCGCTCGTGGTGCCGGTCGGCCAGCCGGCGGCCGCCGCGCCGGCGGGGCCGCGGCGGGTGATCGCGAACCTGTTCGAGTGGAACTGGGTCTCGGTCGGCAACGAGTGCACAAGCTTCCTCGGGCCGCGCGGCTACGGCTACGTCCAGGTCTCGCCGCCGCAGGAGCACGTGCGCGGCCAGGAGTGGTGGGTCGCCTACCAGCCGGTGAGCTACCGGATCGAGTCGCGCAAGGGGACCCGGGCGCAGTTCGCCGCGATGGTCAGCGCCTGTCACGCCGCCGGGGTCAAGGTGATCGTCGACGCCGTCGTCAACCACATGGCCAACGAGGACAAGACCGGTCCCGGGTGGGCCGGGTCGGCCTGGAGCCACTACACCTATCCCGGCATCTACCAGACGCAGGACTTCCACCACTGTGGCCGCAACGGGAACGACGACATCCGTAACTACGGCGACCGGTACGAGGTGCAGAACTGCGAGCTGGTCAACCTGGCCGACCTGAACACGGGCGCCGACTACGTGCGCGGGCGGCTGGCCGCCTATCTCAACGACCTGCTGAGCCTCGGGGTCGACGGGTTCCGGATGGACGCGAGCAAGCACATGGCGGCCGCCGACATCGCCAACATCAAGGGGCGGCTGTCGCGGTCCGCGTACATCGTGCAGGAGGTCATCTTCGGTGCCGGCGAGCCGATCACGCCGGGGGAGTACACCGGGAACGGCGACGTGCACGAGTTCCGGTACGGCAAGGACCTCGCCCGGATGTTCCGGTCGGAGCGGCTGGCCTACCTGCGGGACTTCGGCGAGGCGTGGGGCTACCTGCCGGCCGGGTCCGCGGCCGTGTTCGTCGACAACCACGACACGCAGCGGGACGTCGCCGGTGTGCTGACCTATCGCGACAACGGCAGCTACGCCCTGGCCAACGCGTTCATGCTCGCGTGGCCCTACGGTTCGCCGACCGTGATGTCCAGCTACGAGTTCAGCTCGCGGGACCAGGGGCCGCCGTCGGACGCGAGCGGCCGCACGAACAACGCGACCTGCTTCAGCGGCGGCTGGCGCTGCGAGCACCGCTGGCAGGTGATCGCCAACATGGTCGCGTTCCGCAACGCGGTCGAGGGCACGCCGGTGGTCAACTGGTACGACAACGGCAACAACCACATCGCGTTCGGGCGCGGTTCGGCCGGCTACCTCACGATCAACGACGAGGACGGTGCGATCAACGGCCGGTCGTACGACTCGAACCTCCCCGCGGGCCGCTACTGCGACGTCATCCACGGCGAACGCACGGGCTCGACCTGCACCGGCCCGGTGATCACGGTCGACGGCGGCGGCTGGTTCGCCGCCAACATCCCCGCGCACGACGCGGTGGCCCTGCACATCGGCGCGAAGCTGCCCTAGTGTTGGCCCCATGGCATCGGGGCGTGTGCTCGTGATCGGCCTGGATCCCGCCATGTTCGAGGAGTGGGACCCGGCACCGGTCCAGGCCGCGATCGCGCGCGGCGAGGCCCGGTTCGCCGACCTCGGCATCGCGGCCGACATGTGCCTGGTCGCGGTCGACGACGCCGCGGAGAAGACGATCGTCGCGGCGCTGACCAGCAACGACTACGCCTGCGTCGTGGTCGGCGGCGGCATCCGCAAGCACGAGCCCTACCTCGAGTTCTTCGAGAAGGTGGTCAACCTGGTGCGGCTCCACGCGCCGGGCGCGGCCATCGCCTTCAACAGCCGGCCCGACGACACCCCGGACGCCGCCCTGCGCTGGCTGGGGAACTAGAAGCCGAGGCCCAGCGGCCCCGTCATCGCGCCGCCGTCGACCGGGAGCACCACGCCCGTGACGAAGGACGCGTCGTCGGAGGCCAGGAACGCGACCGCGGCCGCGATGTCCTCCGGCTCGCCCACCCGGCCGGCCGGGTAACGGCTCGCCAGGTCGTCCAACAAGGCCAGTCGCTCCGGCCCGCGGCCGGTCCACACCCGCGTCCGGATCGTTCCGGGCGCGACGATGTTGAACCGCACCCCGAGCGAGGGCGATCCCTGCTTGGCCAGCTCACGGCGCGAGTAGAGCACGGCGAGGTTCTGGGTGAGGCTCTGCAGCCCCGCCTTCGCCGTCGAGTAGACCAGGTCGCCGAACGCCGCCAGGCCGTTGATCGAGCCGATCGACACCACGCTGCCGCCTGCGGGTGCGGTCAGCAGCTGCGGCAGGGCCGCCTGGATGCAGGCGACCGCGCCGTGCAGGGTCGGGCCGGCCTCGCCGCGCCACGCGGCCTCGTCGATCTCCTCGAACGGCGTGCCCAGGCTGACACCCACGTTGTTGACCAGCACGTCCAAGCGGCCGTGCCGGGCGACCACCGCCGCCACCGCCGCGTCCACGGTCGCGCGGTCCGTCACGTCGCACACCAGCGGCAGCGCGTCGCCACCGAGCTCGGCGGCGGCCGCCCGCACCGCGTCCTCGTCCAGATCCGCCAGTGCCACCGCCGCACCCTCGGCGGCGAGCCGGGCGGCGACGGCGCGGCCAATGCCGTGCGCCGCCCCGGTCACCAACGCCACCCGCCCGTCGAACCGTCGCATGGCTTAGATCATGAACTGCGCGGGCCGAACCCGCCACCGGGTCCGCGGCGCGAAAACCGCGGACCCGGGTCCGTTCGTCAGGCGCGCAGGAACTTGTCGACCGGCAGCGCCCGGTCGACGACGCGCACGTCGCCGATCCAGCCGTAGAAGGCCGACTCGACGATCCGGTCGTAGTGGTAGGCGCCGAGGAACCACGGCTCGTGCGAGGTCGACAGCCCCTTGGCCGGCGTCGACGGGTTGCGCAGCAGCTCCGCGCCGTCGACGTACAGCGTCGTGTTCCGCCCGTCGTTGACCACCGCGACGTGGAACCACTGCCCGGCCCGCATCTCGTGGCCCCAGTTCGTGGCGATGTCGTTCTGGTTGAGCGGGAAGACCGCCCACTGCAACGCCATCCCGTCGGACATGCTGAGCGTGGCGATCGGCTCGGCCGGGTCGCCGCCGGTCTTGCCCGTGTCGGCGCCGGCACCGAACCGGCTCAGGATGCTCATCCACGCGTGGTTGGTGCTGCGGACGTCCTCCGGCAGCTTGACGAACGCCTCGATCGTGTAGCCGTTCGGGAACGTCGCGTCGTTGATCGGCGCGCCGTCGATCGTACGCAGGTAGGCGCCCCGCGCCGGCTTCTTGCCGCCGTCGAAGAACAGGCTGGCGTGCGCCGGCTGGTCGCCGTCGTGCTCGGCCGACCAGCGCAGCGTCTCCGCCGCGCTCCCGGCGATCGTGACCCGCTCGAGGTGGTTGCCCTGGCCGGACAGGTCCTGGATCCGGAAGCCCGCGGGGACCGCGGTCCCGTCGGCGCGACCCTGGTCGAACCGCCAGTACGCGACCGTGCCCTTGGTGAGCACCGCGGCCGGCCCGCGCGGCGGCCGCGGCGCCACCGGCGCGAATCCCGCGAAGCGCGCCGCGAAGTCGATCGCCATGCTGAACCGGTTGGTCGGGTCGGTCAGCTCGATCTCGCGCTGCTCCAGCTCGTTGCGCCCCGCTGGCTCCTGACCGAGGATCCACGGCGAGATCGTCTCGACGTCGATCGTGTCGCGGGCCAGGTCGAAGTGGTACAGCCGCAGCATCGCGCCGCCGCCGTAGTAGCGGTCCTGGTAGTTGGTGATGTGCACGTGCACGTCCCGCCCGGCGGCGTTCTCGAGGACGGTCCGCCCCGGCGGCCAGTAGTGGCCGTTCAGCGTCAGGAAGATCTGGTCGCTGTCCTTGACCAGCCCGTCCCAGAGCCGGCGGCCGTGGTCCGACATCTGCGCGGCGCCGTCGTCGCCGGCGAACGCGAGGTCGTGGGTCGTCAGGATCACCGGCGTACGCGGGTGCGCCTTCAGAACGCCCTTGGCCCAGGCCAGCGTGGCGTCGGAGGGCCGCCAGTCGAGGGCGAACACCAGCCACTCGCGACCGGCCGCCCGGAAGACGTGGTAGGTGTTGTAGCCGTCGGGCGTGGCGCCGCGATAGGTGGCGAGCGGGCGGAAGCGGGCCGGTCCGAAGACGTCGAGGTACGGGCTCGGCCCGCGCTGGTCGGTCGTGTTCGGGTTGATGTCGTGGTTGCCGGCGAGCACGCTGTACGGCGTACGCCGACGGTCGAGGACCTTGAACACCTCGCCCGCGGCCGTCAGCTCGCTGGCCAGCGCGTTCTCGACGATGTCGCCGAGGTGCGCGGTGAAGACGATGTTCTCGTCGGCCTGGCGCTCCTGGATCCAGCGCAAGGTCGCGGTCAGCGGCGCGGGGTCACCCCGGTCGGTGTCGAAGAGATACTGCGTGTCGGGAATGACGGCGAGCGTGAACCGCGGGTGCTCGGTGTCGGGCTTCCCGGCGCTCTTGGCGCTGCTGGCGCTCGCGGTGCCCGGCACGAACGCGGCGACGGCCGCACCGGCGCCCGCCAGACCGGCGCCGGCGAGCAGGCTGCGCCGGCTCGGTGTCAAAGACATGGTGGCTCCTTGTCAACGGTTGATCCGGGCCCAGTAGGCGCGCCAACCGCGAACAAGGATCACGGCGACGGGCGAACGCCGACCGAATAGCCCGTAAACCTCGCTGTCAGCCCGTTGGGCGGTTCGCCGGGAGCCGGGCGCGGGCGGCCGCGACCAGCGCGCGGACGCCGGCGGTCACGGCGGCCGGGTCGTCGACGAACGCCGGGAACGACCCGATCGTGGTGATCTCGGGCTCGCGCGGCGCGGGCTCGCCGCGGAGGATCCGCTCGATCGCGGCCAGCAGCCGGTCGCGCACCTCGTCGTCGTGCGTCCGCGTGCTGACCAGCAGCGCCGCGCTCGCCGCGGTTCCGGCGCGCACCGAGCCGACCGTGACCACAGTGGGCTCCCGGGACCCGATGCCGTGCGGCGGCAGGACGGTCGCGGCGGAAAGCACGACCGACCCCTCCGGCGACGGCCCGTGCACGCCGCGGGCGAAGAGCACGACGCGCGGCGTGTCCGCCGCGGCGAACGCCGGCCCGGGCCGCAGGGCCAGGGGCCGGAACACCAGCAGCAGCGTGCCGCGCCAGGTCGCCCGGCTGTGTGCGAGCTGCGCCGCGGCGCCGAGCAGGCAGGTGACGTGCACGTCGTGCCCGCACGTGGGCAGGACCGCCGCGGTCGGCACCCGCAGCGTGTCCATGTCGGCGCGCAGCAGGGCGGTCGGGCCGGTGCCGTTGCGCAGGACGCCGACCACGCCGGTGCCGTCGACCGCTGGGACCCGCACTGGCCCGAGCCGTTCCGCATCGTGCAGAACCGCGGCACCGGGCTGCTCATCCAGGGTGCCCGCGAGTGGCGGGACTACGCCGTCACCGCCGACGTCACGCCCCACCTGGCCGAGGCCGCCGGCGTGGCCGCCCGCGTGCAGGGCCTGCGCCGTTACTACGCCCTGCGGCTGGCCGGCCGCAGACGCGTCGAGCTGGTCCGCCACCTCGACGGCCCGGCGCCGCTGGTGCTCGCCAGCCGCGCGTACCCCTGGGAGTTCGGCGACACCCATCAGCTGCGCCTGCGGGTCACCGGCTCCCGGATCACCGCACAGGTCGACGGCGAGCCGCTGTTCGACCTCGAAGACACCGCCCTGTCCTGCGGCGGCGTGGCCCTGCTGATCGAGCAGGGACGCACCGCCACGCAGGCCGTCCAGATCCAACCCATTCCCTCGGAGGACGACGCATCATGACCGCATCGCTGTCCCGCCGGCGGTTCCTCGCCGGTGCGGGGCTGACCGCCCTCGGCCTGTCCAGCCCGAGCCTCCTGCTCGCCGCCTGCGGCGACAGCGGCGGATCCGCCGGCACCGGCACCGGCAAGGTGGACCTCTGGCTCGACATCCAGGGCGACGCCAACCAGAAGTACTTCACCGAGAAGGTGGTGGCCGCCTTCGAGAAGGCCAAGCCGGAGATCGACCTCAACACCACCTTCTACAAGGGCGAGGACCTGCGCCGCCTGGTGCAGACCGCGCTGCAGTCCCGGTCCGGCCCCGACATCGTGCGCGGCCCGAGCGCGACGCAGACGATCGCCTGGAGCAAGGCGCACCTGCTGGCCGACCTCAACCCGTACGTCGAGAAGTTCGGGTTGAAGGACAAACTGTCGAGCTGGGCGATGGACGCGTTCACCACCGACGGCAAGCTGTACGCGCTGCCGATGCGCGTCGACACCATGCTGCTCTACTACAACAAGACGCTGTTCACGCAGAAGGGCTGGAGCCAGCCGACGGACCGGGCGTCGCTGGAGGCGCTCGCCACCGAGGCCGCCGGGCAGGGCATCGTGCCGTTCGGATCGTCGAACGTCGACTGGAAGGCCGCCGGCGAGTGGCTGATGACGGTCTTCTGGAACCACTACTCCGGCCCGGACGCGCTGCGCCAGGCGCTCACCGGCGAGACCAAGTTCACCGACCCGGTGTTCGTCGACGCGGTCAACCTGATCAAGGGCTACTTCGACAAGGGCTGGATCGGCGGCAGCGTCGACAAGTACTTCGCCGTCCCGTCCCAGGAGATCGGGGCGAACTTCGGCAAGGGCAAGGTCGCCATGATCCCGCAGGGCAACTGGTTCATGAGCCAGGTCGGCCAGTATTTCGGCGCCAAGGCGAAGAACGAGAACGAATGGGACTGGATGGCCACCCCGCCGCTGCGGGCTGAGGTCAAGGCCGGCATGTTCCCGCTGGGCATCGGCGGCTCGTTCGCGATCAACGAGGCGAGCAAGAATAAGGACGCCGCGGCCGAGTACCTGAACTGGTACTACGGCGACAAGACCGCCGCGCTCCAGCGGATGGCGGACGTGCCGTCGACGTACAACATCCCGATCGACTTCGCGGACGGCGACATCCCGAGCAGCATCGACCCGCGGTCGGGCCGGGCGCTCACCGAGATCAACAAGGCGGTCGCGGCCGGCGACTACGGCTTCGTCACCTGGACCTGGTGGCCGCCGAAGACCGACGTCTTCGTGTACGAGGGCCTCGAGCAGGTGTTGACCGGCAAGCTGACGCCGGCCGCGTACTGCGCGCAGCTCGACAAGATGTTCACCGAGGAGAAGGCCGACGGGAACCTGCCGCAGCTGCCCGCCAAGGGGCCCGGCAAGTGACCGCCACCGCCGCGCCCACCACCAAGGCTCCGTCGGGCGCCCGCCGGGCCCGGCGGCGCGCGGCGGTGGTCGGGTGGGCGTTCCTCGCGCCGCTGCTCCTGCTCAACCTGGTCGTCGTGGCCGGGCCGTCGGTGGCGACCGTGTACTACTCGTTCACCGACTGGTCCGGTCTCGGCCCGGCGTCCTTCATCGGCCTCGACAACTATGTCGAGGCGTTCGGCGACGCGAAGGTGCACGAGGCTCTGCTGCACAACCTGATCTGGTTCGTGCTGTTCCTGTCGGTGCCGATGGCGATGGGCCTGCTCGGCGCCTACCTGCTCAGCCAAGTCAAGCGCTTCTCCATGCTGTTCCGCGCGCTCTACTTCATCCCGTACGTGGTGGCCAGCGTGGTCAACGCCGCGGTGTGGAAGATGCTGCTCTCACCGACCAGCGGGATCGGGCACCTGCTGGGCACCGACCAGTCCTGGCTCGGCGACACCCGCACCTCGCTCTACAGCGTCAACTTCGTCGTCGACTGGCACTGGTGGGGCTTCCTCGCGGTCATCTTCCTCTCGGCGATGCAGGGCGTGGACCCGTCGCTGTACGACGCGGCCAAAGTGGACGGTGCGAGCAACTGGCAACAGTATCGCCACATCACGCTGCCGGGCATCCGCCCGACGATGGTGTTCATCGTGCTGATGACGGTGATCTGGTCGCTCAAGGCGTTCGACTACATCTTCATCATGACCCAGGGCGGCCCCGCCGGGTCCAGCGAGGTGGTCTCGACGCTGATGTACAAGCAGGCGTTCAACGAGTACGAGGCCGGCTACGCGGCCGCGCTGGGGCTGTCGATGACGCTCGTGACCGCCGTGATCCTCGCGGTCTACCAGTGGATGCGCCGCAAGGGCTGGGAGGATTCATGAGCACCACGACTTTGCAGCGGCCGGCATCTTCCGGGGTGGCGCCGCCGGCGCCGCGTCGCCGCCGCTTCGGGCTGCGGGGCAGCACCTACTACCTGATCCTGGTCGTGCTCGCGCTGTTCGCGGTCGGGCCGCTGGTCGCCGTGCTGTTCAACGCGTTCAAGAACAACGCCGAGATCGGCAGCAACCCGCTCGCGCCGCCGACCTCGTTCACGCTCGACAACTTCACCACCGCGTGGTCGCAGGGCGACTTCGCCACGACCATGCGCAACAGCCTGATCATCTGCGCGGGCTCGGTGCTCGGCACGTGCGTGATCGCCGGGCTGGCCGCGTTCGCGCTCAGCCAGCTCAAGGTGCCCGGCGGCGGCGCCGTCATCGGCTACCTGTTCCTCGGCAGCGCGCTGCCCGTACAACTCTTCCTGGTGCCGTTGTTCTTCCTCTGGACCCAGCTGCACCTGACCGACAACCTGTTCGGGCTGATCATCATCTACTGGGCCACCGACGCGCCGTTCGCGACGCTGCTGCTGCGCTCGTTCCTGCTGAAGATCCCGCCGGACTTCACCGAGGCCGCCCGCCTCGACGGCGCGTCCAGCCTGCAGATCGCCTGGCGGGTCGTGCTGCCGCTGGCCTGGCCCGGCTTCCTGACCGTCGCGCTGATCGTCGCGCTCTGGTCCTGGAACGAGTTCTTCTGGGCGATCACGTTCATCCACACGCCCGAGCTGCGGCCGGTGTCGACCAGCTTCCTGGCCTTCCAGGACCAGAACTCCACCGACTGGGGCCTGACCAGCGCGGCGGCGATCTTCATGCTGGCGCCCGTCGTGGTGCTGTTCCTGGCCCTGCAGCGCAAGTTCGTCAGCGGCCTGACCTCCGGAGGTATCAAGTGAGCCGGCCCAACGTCATTCTGATCATCTCGGACCAGCTCCGCCGTGCGGCGCTCGGCTGCTACGGCGATCCGAACGTCAGCACGCCGAACATCGACGCGCTGGCGGCCGCCGGGACCCGGTTCGACGCCGCCTCCTCCACGTACCCCGTCTGCGTCCCCTACCGGTTCACGCTCATGACCGGGGAGTACGCCCACACGCGGTTCATCCCGTCGATCGAGTGGCGGATGTCGCCCGCCGAGCGGACCCTGGCCGACGAGCTCAACGACGCCGGCTACGCGACCGCGCTGTTCGGCAAGTGGCACCTCTACGGCAACTTCGGCCACTACCCCGGACACAACGTCGTCAAGGCGTCCCGGACGCCGGTGCCGCGGCCGTTCCAGGGCCGGTTCGAGCGGTTCGGCGGGTTCGACATCTGCAACGACCCGTGGGACACGTACTACTGGAACGAGGACGACCCGACCCCGCACAAGATCGAGGGGTTCCAGACCGACGGGCTGTTCGACCTGGCCATCTCGCATCTGGACGAGGTGGGCGACCGGCCGTTCGCGACCGTGCTCTCGGTCGAGCCACCCCACCCCATCTTCACCGCACCGGAGTCCTATCTGGAGCGTTGGCGGGACCGCGAGATCGTGCTGCGGGACAACGTGGACCTGGGCAAGGACTACAACAAGCGAGGGCCGCACGGCCGGGACGTGATCGACGACCTGCGGGTCTACTACGCGATGATCGAGAACCTCGACGACAACGTCGGGCGGCTCGTGGCCGCGCTCCGGGCCAACGGACAGCTCGACAACACGATCATCGCGTTGACGGCCGACCATGGCGAGCTGCTCGGCTCGCACGGGCTGCTGGCCAAGCAACGGCCGTGGGAGGAGTCGCTCGGCATCCCGCTGATCGTCTCCGGCGCCGGCACGCCTGCCTCCGTGGTCGACGACCCGGTCTGCACCGAGGACCTGTTCCCGACGCTGCTCGGGCTCGCGGGAGTCGCACCGCGCGACCCGAAGCCGGGGATCGACCTGAGCCCGCTGGTGCGGGGGGAGGCCGCGGGCATCGACCGCGACGGCGTGCTGCTCGAGTTCGTGGCCGAGATGCGGCCCGGGCTGCCGTTCCACGACGAGACCTGGCGGGGCGTCCGGACCCGCCGCTACAAGTACACGGTGCTCGGCGACGCGCACGGCGGCCGGCCCTGGCAGTTCTTCGACCTCGAGAACGACCCCTACGAGATGACCAACCTGGTCGACGACCCGGCGCACGCGGACGAGGTGGCCCGCCACCACGCGCTGCTGCGGTCCCGGCTGGCCGAGACCTACGACCACTACGTCCTCGCGCCCGCGTTCGGGGCGGCCGGGCTCAACGAGTGGGACCCGGAAGCCAAGTTCCAACGCCGATTCGGCTGAGACAGGAAGCGGGTACGCCCATGCCACGCAACCTCCGCCCGTTGATCGCCGTCGCCGCGCTCGTGGCCGCCCTGCTGCCGGCGGGCGCCGCCCGCGCGGACGGGCCGCCCTACAGCGGCCAGCAGTACGACTTCGCCGGCACGGTCACCCCGATCAACGGGACCGTGCCCGTGGTCGACGACATCGCCGACAGCATCACCGCGTCGACGGCGGCCACCGTCGACGAGATCGCCGCGCACCGGGCGACCCTGCCCTACGGCGACATCGACCCGGCACCGGGCACGCCCGACCAGCTCACCACGTACCCCGGGCCGGCCGGGATCCCGGCCTCGGACCAGTACGCGGTCACCGTCGCGCAGGCGGGCGGCCCGGTGCCGTCGTTCGTCTACAGGTCGACCGCCAAGAAGACCGACACCAACCGGGAAGCCGACACGTCCTGGACGTCGTTCTCGTTCTCCGGTGCGGTGACGGTCCGGGTCACGAAGAACACCCCGGGCGCGTCCGGCTGCCTGGTGCGGCCCTACTCGGCGGCGGTCACGACCAGCTTCGCCGGCAACACGTGCACGTTCACCGTGACCCGGCCGGGCAACCTGTCCGTCGAGTTCCAGCCGGAGATCCACAACCCGGTGCTCCACCCGATGCTGGTGTTCGCGAACCCGCCGGAGGTGGACGTGCCGTCGCCGAGCGACCCGAACGTGCGCTACTTCGGGCCCGGCGTCCACAACGTCGGGTCGAGCCAGCCGATCCTGTCCGGGCAGACCATCTACGTGGCGGGCGGCGCGTTCGTGTCCGCCGCGTTCATCGCCACCGGCGCCGTGCACGACGTCACCATCAAGGGCCGGGGCATCATCTCCGGCCTGTTCATGGACACCGGCAACCAGGATCTGAACAAGAACCAGCCCGGGATGATCGACATCGCGGACCAGACCTCGTCGAACCTCCTCGTGGAGGGCGTCACGTTCGTCGACGCTCCCCGCTTCAACGTCCGGGCGCTCGCCCGGTACACGACCATCCACAATGTCAAGACGATGTCCTGGTGGTACAGCACCGACGGGATGGTCGGCGGCAACAAGAGCGTGCTGGAGAACAACTTCGTCAAGTCCAACGACGACTCGGTCAAGCTGTTCTGGGGCGACACGATCGCCCGGCACAACACGATCTGGCAGCTCGAGAACGGCGCGCCGTTCATGATCAGCTGGAACATCCACGAGGACAACTCGACGTTCCACGTCTACGACAACGACGTCATCCACGCCGAGCACTACCAGATCGAGAAGTCCGGCATCTTCCGCGCGCTGCACGCCGGCAGCGGCACGCTCTCCCGCTATCTCTTCGAGGACATCCGGGTCGAGAACGCCACCTTCCGGCTGTTCAACCTCACCATCGACAACAACAAATGGTATGACCCTTCGCTCGGATACGGTGAGATCGAGCAGCTCATCTTCCGGAACATCCACGCGTACACGACGTACACGAAACCGAACATCGTGCGGGGCATCGACAGCACGCACAAGATGCGCAACATCAACTTCCAGAACGTGTACGCCAACGGCGCGTGCCTGAACAACGCCGGGACCTTCGACATCGACCCGGCGACCACCAACGCGGTACGGATCTACCGCAGCACCGATGGGAGCTGCCGCACGTGAACCAGCCCAACATCCTGGTCGTGCTCGCCGACGACATGGGGTGGGGTGACCTCGGCTGCTACGGGTCGAAGATCCCCACACCGCACATCGACGCACTGGCCGCCGGCGGCGTGCGGGCCACGGACGCGCACTCGGCGTCCGCGGTCTGCACGCCCAGCCGGTACGCGCTGATGACCGGTCGCTACGCCTGGCGCGGGCCGCTGAAGAACTTCGTGCTGATGGGCCACGGCCCGGCGCTGATCGAGCCGTCCCGACCGACGCTCGCCTCGGTGCTGCGCGACGCCGGCTACGCCACCGGGGCGTTCGGCAAGTGGCACCTCGGGCTCGGGTGGCGGCACCGGGACGGCTCCGTCCGGGACGCGTTCGCGCCCGGGGCCACGCTGCACGACGACGTCAAGACCGACTTCGGGCACGACATCGACTACACGGCCCCGGTCACCGGCGGCCCGACCGCCCTCGGCTTCGACCGGTTCTTCGGCATCGCCGGGTCGCTGGACATGCCGCCGTACGCCTTCATCGACCAGGACCGCACGGTCGGCGTGCCGGACCGGGAGAAGGCGGAGTACCTCACCGAACAGCGGCCCGGCCTGCAGGTGCCCGGTTTCCGGGAGGACGAGGCGGATGTCCGGTTCGTCGGCGAGGCGGTCCGCTGGCTGTCGACGGTGCCGACCGACCAGCCGTTCCTCTGCTACGTCACGCCGTCGGCGCCGCACCGCCCGAACGTGCCGCCATCCGTGGTCCGCGGCGCGTCCGGTCTAGGCGACCGCGCCGACGGGGTGTGCCTGGTCGACTGGATGGTCGGGCAGCTGGTCGCCGCCATCGATGCCCGTGGTCAGCGCGACAATACGCTGGTGATCGTCACCAGCGACAACGGTGCACCGATGATCTTCACTGACGACGGCGACGTCTCGGTGCACCGCCCCAACGGCGACTGGCGCGGGCAGAAGGGCGACCTCTGGGACGGCGGCCACCGCGAGCCGTTCGTCGCGCACTGGCCCGGCCGGATCCCGGCCGGCACCGTGCTCGACGCGCCGATCTGCCTGACCGACGTGCTACCCACCGCGGCCGCCGCGGCCGGAGCTACGCTGCCGGCCGGCACCGCCGAGGACGGGCGGGACGTCCTAGGCGCCCTGACCGGCGACGCCGCTCCCCCGCCGGCCGACCGGCCGATCGTGCACCACAGCCTCGGCGGCCGGTTCGCGTTGCGGGCCGGGCGATGGAAGGCGGTCTTCGCGCCGGGCTCGGGCGGCGGCTTCTCCGAGCCGTCGATCGACGCGCTTTTCGCGTCAGGCTCAGGCAAGGCCCACAGCAACCCGCCGTGGGACGCGCGGCACCCGGTGGGACAGCTCTACGACGTCCACGCCGACCCTGGCGAGACGACGGACCTGTGGGCCACCGAGCCCGACGTGGTCGCTTCCCTCTACGACCAGCTGCGCGCGATCTGCCGTGACGAGAGCAGCGGCCTGCCGTTCGACGTGCAGGTGCCGGCGTGAGCGGTGCCTGCTGTGCGCCGGGCGGCGGTGACCGCGGCCCCGCGCCCGTCGCGTTGTCGCTCCCGGCGCGGGCGGTCGACCCGGCTGAGGCGGCGCGCGGCATGGTGCGCATCCCGGCAGGCACGTTCTGGATGGGCAGCGACGACGAGGACACGTTTCCCGACGATGGCGAGGGTCCGGTCCGCGAGGTGTCGGTGGCCGCGTTCCGGATCGACGCCAAGGCGGTGACCAACACCCAGTACGCCGCGTTCGTCAAGGCGACCGGGCACGTCACCGACGCCGAACGGTTCGGCTGGTCGTACGTCTTCCACGCGTTCGTCCGCGGCGAGGCGGCGCACCGGGTGCTGGACGGCCACGTGCCGGGTGCGCCGTGGTGGCTGCCGGTCGAGGGCGCGTCCTGGCGTGCACCGGAAGGTCCGGGCTCCGCGGTCGCGAAGCGGGCCAACCACCCCGTCGTGCACGTCTCGTGGCAGGACGCGGCGGCCTACGCGGCCTGGGCGGGCAAGCGGCTCCCGACCGAGGCGGAGTGGGAGAAGGCCGCCCGGGGCGGCCTCGACCGGGCCCGCTTCCCGTGGGGTGACGAGTTCACGCCGCGCGGCCAGCACCGCTGCAACACGTGGCAGGGCACGTTCCCCCGGCAGAACACCGGCGCCGACGGCCACCTCGGCACCGCGCCGGTCAACGCGTTCCGGCCCAACGGGTACGGCCTCTACAACACGTCCGGCAACGTCTGGGAGTGGTGTGCGGACTGGTTCAGCGCGGACTGGCACGCGGCCGCGTCGGCCGAGACCCGCGCGGACCCCGCCGGCCCAGGCACCGGGACGACCCGGGTGATGCGCGGCGGGTCCTACCTCTGCCACGAGTCGTACTGCAACCGCTACCGCGTCTCGGCCCGCACGTCGTCCACACCGGACAGCACCACGGGACACGCCGGCTTCCGGTGCGCGATCGACGAACCGGACACCGGCCGTGGCTGAACCGCGCTGGCAGCGCGAGGGCACGGAACCCGACTACCGCTTCTCGCTGGCCAACGAGCGTACGTTCCTCGCCTGGATCCGCACGGCCCTGGCCCTGCTCGCCGGCGCCATCGCGGTCATCCAGTTCCTGCCCAGCTCGGCGCTGTCCGGCCTGCGGACCGCGTTCGCGGCGGTGCTGGCGATCGGCGGCACCGTCCTGCCGGTGATCGCCTACCGGCGCTGGTCCGCCGTGCAGCGTGCGATGCGCAACGACCGACCGCTGCCGTTCACCCCGCTGCTCGCGGTGGTCTCGGGCGTGATCGGGATCCTCGGCGCGGGCCTGGTGGTGCTCGCGGTGGTCTCGTGAGCCGCCCGGGGCTACAGACCGAACGCACCGCGCTGGCCTGGACCCGCACCGCCGCCGTGGCCTTCGTGACCACCGTCCTGCTGCTCCGCCTCGGCGTACACACCGGGGAGCCGTTGCTCTTCGTCGGTGCGGCGACCGCGCTCGGGCTGGCCTCGCAGGCGCTGTGGCGACGCCGCCGACGGATCGGCGCCGCGGACACGGCGCCGCGGCCCCGGGCGCTGCTGCTGTTCACCGGCCTGGCGACGGTATGTGGCGTGTTGGCCGTCGCAGGGGTGTTCGCGGCCGCCTGATCTTTTCTAGACTGCTCCGCGATGGCGTCCCGGCGGTGGTTCCTGCTCGTCACCGTGCTGCTGGCGGCCGCGGCTCTGCTCGGCGGGTCGGTGGTGCCGCCCGCGCGGGCCGTGCGGCTGCTGCAGCTCAACCTGTGCGCCAGCGGGCAGGCCGCCTGCTACACCGGCCGGTCGATCGACGTCGCCGCCCGCGTCATCCGCGAGACCCGGCCCGACGTCGTCACGCTCAACGAGATCTGCGAGGGCGACGTCGACACGCTCGGCGCAGTGCTCGCCTCCGTGCATGGCGAGCCGGTCGCGTCCGGGTTCCGGGCCGCGCCCTCGACCTCGGCGCTCGCGGAGCTCGTCAACGCCGTCAGCACCTTCCAGGCGAACGAGCTCTCCGCC
>NZ_JBFAIU010000063.1:0-29193 GCF_040654855.1 Asanoa sp. NPDC050611 | reverse complement strand
CTCCGGCAAGCGCTGGGTCGCCGAGGCCACCCAGGAGACCGTCCGCGAGGCCATCCGCCAGCTCGGCTACCGGCCCAACAACGTCGCCCGCAGCCGCGGGGCGCCCGGTGAGGTCGGCACCGGCGGCGACCAGCGCGGCCCCGGCCGCGAGCCCGCCGGTGAACAGGTAGGCCGCGACGTCGTGCGTCCAGACCGGCGGCTTGATCACCGGTCGGCCGTAGTAGGACCGGAAGTCGGCCGGCGGCACCATGACCCGGTCGCCCTTGCCCTTGCCCGCCGGTCGGTGGCCGTTGCCTGCGGCGCGGTGACCGTTGCCGTTCCCGTCGCCCGCGCGCACGACCTCGCCGCTCTGGTGCGCGGCGTGGTCCTTGCGGCTCACGGCCGCCGCCCGAGGAACGCCGCCGCCACGGCGGCCGCCATCGTCAACGCTGCCACGCCCGCATGCTTCCACATGCTCGGCAGGTCGCGCGTCGGCACCACCGGATCCGGCGGCAGGCCGTAGACCTCCGGCTCGTCGAGGAGCAGGAAGAACGCGCCGTCGCCGCCGACGCCGTCGGCCGGGTCGTGGCCGTAGAGGCGGGCCTCGGAGACGCCCCGCTGGTGCAGCACCTCGACCCGCTTGGCCGCCCGGTCCCGCAGCTCGTCGAGCTCGCCGTACTGGATCGACTCGGTCGGGCACGCCTGCGCGCACGCGGGCGTCATGCCCTCGCCGATGCGGTCGTAGCAGAGCGTGCACTTCCACGCCCGGCCGTCGTCCTCGCGCCGGTCGATCACGCCGTACGGGCACGCCGAGACGCAGTAGCCACAGCCGTTGCAGATGTCCTCCTGCACGACGACCGTGCCGAACTCCGTGCGGAACAGCGAACCGGTCGGGCAGACGTCGAGGCAGCCGGCGTGGGTGCAGTGCTTGCAGACGTTCGACATCATCAGCCAGCGCAGGTCGCGGTCGGCGCGGCCGGTCTCGCCGGGCAGGGTCGACGACGGCATGCCGAGGAACTGCGTCGACACCGACCTCTCGGCCTCGCGCAGCACGTCCATCGCGGCCTCGCTCGGCGGCGTCGCCTGCTCGATGAACGCCACGTGCCGCCAGCTGTTGGCGGTCAGTCCACCGGTGTTGTCGTAGGACATGCCGAGCAGGTCGAAACCGTCGTCGGGGACGGCGTTCCACTCCTTGCAGGCCACCTCGCAGGCCTTGCAGCCGATGCAGACGCTGGTGTCGGTGAAGAAGCCCATCCGCGGCGGCGCGTCGGTGTAGCCCGCGTCGGGCGCGGGGTCCACCGGGCCGTAGAGGCTGTTGGGTCCTGGCATCAGTCCCCCGCTCCGGGTGTCTCCAGCGGTGCGTAGTGCGAGGCGTCCAGCCCCGCCCGGCGCAGGTAGTCGGCGACGTAGTCGAGCAGGGCCCGGCCGGTGGGCCGGCGCCCGGGCCGGATGTCGCAGGTGCCGACCTTGCTCTCCTGGATCAGCACGTTCGGGTCCAGGGTGATGCCGAACAGGTCGTTGGCCGAGTCACCGGTGGTCAGGCCGGAACCGCCCCAGTGGTACGGCAGCCAGATCTGGTGGATGACCCGCCCGTCCAGCCGCAGCGGCCGCAGCCGGGCCGTGACCAGCACCCGCGCCTCGATCGCGGCCCGGCCGGTGATCACGTGGGCCCAGCCCATGTGCGTGAGCCCGCGTTCCTCGGCCAGCGCCGGTGAGACCTCGACGAACATCGCGGGCTGCAGCTCCGACAGGTAGGCCAGCTGCCGGCTCATGCCGCCCGCGGTGTGGTGCTCGGTGAGCCGGCTCGTCGTGAAGACGTACGGGAACACCTGGGAGTGTGCCTCCGGCGGCGCCGGGTTCAGCTGGTTGTCGGGCCGGTCGTACACCTTGCGGGTGGGGTTGGCCTGCTGTTCGTAGAGCGGGTTGCGCAGCGGCGACTCGGCCGGCTCGTAGTGCGTCGGCAGCGGGCCGTCGATCAGCCCCTGCGGCGCGTACAGCCAGCCCTTTCCGTCGCCCTGCATGATGAACGGGTCGTCGCCGCGCAGCCCGGCCACGCCGACCGCGCCGTCCTCCGGCCGGTACGACGGCGCCTTGGTCTTCTCGAAGTCGGGGTTGTCGTGGCCGGTCCACTCGCCCTTCTCCGCGTCCCACCAGACGTACGCCTTCTTCTCGCT
Organism: Asanoa sp. NPDC050611; assembly: GCF_040654855.1. Lineage (NCBI taxonomy): Bacteria > Bacillati > Actinomycetota > Actinomycetes > Micromonosporales > Micromonosporaceae > Asanoa > Asanoa sp. NPDC050611. The sequence goes on along the minus strand of NZ_JBFAIU010000063.1, from coordinate 27,040 downwards.
CCACGGCACGCCGTGCGGGTCGGCGGAGGCGCGGTTGTAGAGGATGCGGCGGTTCGCGGGCCAGGCCCAGCCCCACTCGGGCGCGACCCAGCTCTGCTCGCTGCCGGGCTTGCGGCGGGCGGCCTGGTTGACCCCGTCGGCGTAGACGCCGCTGTAGATCCAGCAGCCGCACGAGGTGGAGCCGTCGGCCTTGAGCTCGGTGTAGCCGGACAGCGGGCGGCTGGTGGCGATGTCGTACCCGTTGATCTCCTTGAGCACGGCCGAGGCGTCCGGCTCGTTGTGCGGGCCGCTGGTCGGGTAGCTCCAGGCGATGTTGCGCATGCCGCGGTCGCGCTCCAGTGTGGACGTCGCGACGCGCTCGCGGACCAGCCGGCCCAGGTGGTAGAAGAACCACAGCTCGGAGCGGCAGTCACCCGGCGGGTCGAGGGCCTTCTCGCGCCACTGCAGCATCCGCTGGGTCTGGGTGAACGTGCCTTCCTTCTCGGCGTGCGAGGCCGCCGGCAGGAAGAAGACCTCGGTGGCGCACTCCTCCGTCACGATCTCGCCGGTCTCGATCTCGGGCGAGTCCTTCCAGAACGTCGCGCTCTCGATCATGTAGAGGTCGCGGACGACGAGCCAGTCGAGCTTGGCCATGCCGAGCCGCTGTGCGCGGCCGTGCGCGGAGCCGACCGCCGGGTTCTGGCCCAGGAGGAAGTAGCCCTTGACCTTCCCGTCGATCATGTTGAGCACCTGCTGATAGGTGCCGTGGTCGCCGGTCATCCGGGGCAGGTAGTTGTAGCCCCAGTCGTTGTCCGCCGTGGCGAACTCGCCGAAGTAGGCCTTGAGCAGGCTCACCGCGTACGCCCGGGCGTTGTTCCAGAAGCCCTTCTGGCCGGGGTGCCGGATGGCCTCGACCCATTTCTCGAACGTCTCGTGCTGCGTGTGGTGCGGCATCGGCAGGTAGCCGGGCAGCAGGTTGAACAGCGTCGGGATGTCGGTCGAGCCCTGGATGCTGGCGTGCCCGCGCAGCGCCATGACGCCGCCGCCGGGCCGGCCCATGTTGCCGAGCAGGAGCTGGATGATCGCGCCGGTGCGGATGTACTGCACGCCCACGCTGTGCTGGGTCCAGCCGACCGAGTAGACCAGTGCGCTCGTGCGCTCGCGCCCGGAGTTGCGGGTCCATGCCTCGCAGACCTTGCGGAACTCCTCCGGCGGGACGCCGCAGACCTGCTCGACGACCTCGGGCGTGTAGCGGGAGTAGTGCCGCTTCAGGATCTGGTAGACGCAGTGCGGGTTCTGCAGCGTCTCGTCCCGGTTGGTGCCGGCGGGCACCGGCGGACCGTGCGACTCCTGCTCGAGCCCGGCGCCGGTCTCGCGCTGCGTGTGGGTGTCACCGCGGGACGGCGCGTGCTTCTCGTGGCCCTGGTACTGCCAGCTGACCGGGTCGTAGACGCCCTTCTCCGGGTCGTAGCCGGAGAACAGGCCGCCGAGGTCCTCGGTGTCCTGGAAGTCCTCGGTCACGATCGTGGCCGCGTTGGTGTACGCGACGACGTACTCCCGGAACTCGAGCTCGTTCTGCAGGATGTAGTTGATCACCCCGCCGAGGAACGCGATGTCGGAGCCGGCGCGCAGTGGGACGTACTGGTCCGCCACCGCACTGGTCCGGGTGAACCGCGGGTCGACGTGGATCACCGTCGCACCGCGCTTCTTCGCCTCCATCACCCACTGGAACCCGACCGGGTGTGCCTCGGCCATGTTGGAGCCCTGGATGATGATGCAGTCGGCGTTTGCCAGGTCCTGCTGGAACGTGGTGGCCCCGCCACGGCCGAAGCTGGTCCCCAGACCGGGGACGGTGGAGGAGTGTCAAATACGGGCCTGGTTCTCGATCTGGATCGCGCCCATCGCCGTGAAGAGCTTCTTGATCAGATAGTTCTCTTCGTTGTCCAGCGTGGCGCCACCCAGGCTCGAGATGCCCAGGGTGCGGTTGAGCGGCCGCCCGTCGTCGTCCTTGTCCTCCCAGGTGTCCTCGCGGGCCTTGACCACCCGGTCGGCGATCATCTCCATCGCCCGGTCGAGGTCGAGCTCTTCCCAGTCGGTCCCATAAGGACGCCGGTAGAGCACCTTCCTGACCCGCCGGTCGCTGGTCACGAGGCTCTTGCTGGCCGAGCCCTTGGGGCAGAGCCGGCCGCGCGAGATCGGGCTGTCCGGGTCGCCCTCGATCTGGGTGACCTTGCCGTCCTTGACGAAGATCCGCTGGCCGCAGCCCACCGCGCAGTAGGGACAGACGGACTTGGCGATGGTGTCGGCCTCGGCGGTGCGAGGGGCGAGCGCGTCGGTGCGCGCGGACCGGGCGGCTTGACCGCGCCCGAGCGGGTCAGTGCCGGTGAGCTGCCGGTAGACCGGCCAGCCCTCGATGAACGTCCGGACCCCCACGGTCTCACCCTAGATCAGGGCCTGCCCACCCGCACGGCTTGCCGGGCAACTGCCGCGGGTGCATCGATTATCGTCCTGATCATGTCTGGCGCCCCCCGGCCGCGACCACCCGCACTCGGCCTGCTGGCTCTGCTCGTGACCGTGCCCGGCGTGGTGGTCGCGCTCGCCGGGGCGCACCCGTCCCCGCCGGTCGCGGCCGCCCTGTTCGGCGTGGCGATCGTGGGCGCGGCGTTCCTCCTCGCGTGGGCGGCGGAGGCGGCGCAGGTCGACATCTCGGCCGGGCTCGCGGTCGCCGTGCTCGCGCTGATCGCGGTGCTTCCCGAGTACGCCGTCGACTTCGTCTTCACCGCCCGCGGCGGCGCGGCGGTCGCGGCGCACGGCCCGTCCTGCAAGGCGCCCGGCGAGGAGACGTCGGCGTGCTCGCTGGCGCTGGCCAACATGACCGGAGCCAACCGGATCCTGGTCGGCGTCGGCTGGGCGCTGGTCGTGCTGATCGCCTGGCGACGCATGCGGAGCCGGGGCGAGCCGCCCGCGACGGCGACGCGGGTCACCCTGGGCCGACCGGACTCCGTGCCCCTCGCGTTCCTGGCGCTGGCGTCGCTCTACTGCCTGGTGCTGCCGTTCAAGCGGACGCTGTCACTGGTGGACACCGTGGTGCTGCTGGCCGTCTTCGTCGCGTACAGCTGGCGGGTGTCCCGGGCGCCGGCCGGCGAGCCGGACCTGATCGGCCCGTCGGCGTGGGTCGGTGGCCTGCCCCGCCGCCCGCGTCGCGTGACCGTCGTGGCGATGTTCGTCGGGGCGGCCGCGATCATCCTGCTCACCGCCGAACGGTTCGCCGAGTCGCTCGTGGACACCGGGGCGCAGCTCGGCATCAGCGAGTTCCTGCTGGTGCAGTGGCTGGCACCGCTCGCCTCGGAGGCGCCGGAGCTGCTGGTCGCGGGGCTCTACGCCTGGCGGCTGCACACGACCGAGGCGCTCGGCGCACTGGTCTCCTCGAAGGTCAACCAGTGGACGCTGCTGGTGGGCACGCTGCCGATCGTCTTCGCCGCGTCCAGCGGGGGCTGGTCCGGGTTGCCGATCGAGGCCGCGCAGCGCGAGGAACTGCTGCTGACGGCGGCACAGTCGCTGCTCGCCGTGGCGCTGCTGGTCGGCCGCACGCTCACGCTGCGCGCGGCCCTGCTGCTGTTGGGCCTCTTCGTCGCGCAGTTCGCGTTGAGCGCGGCGGTGCCGGCCGGGTGGCGCGGGCGCGAGCTGGTCGTGCTGTCCGTGGTGTACCTGGTGCTGGCCGCGGCGACGCTGATCCGCAACCGCCGGCTCGTGGTGCCGCTGTTCCGCGACGGGCTGGTCACGCCGTACCGGTCGCTGGGCGCCGACATGTGCTGCACGACGACGGCCGGCAAGCTGCGCCTGCGGGAGCGGGTGACGATCAGCTCGTCGCGGTAGCGCGGCGGACCAGGTCGTCGATCAACTTGGGGTACGGGTACGGGGCGAGCACCTCGGGCAGGGTCAGGTCGTCGATCAGCAGGCCGGTCATCGCGAGGTAGAGCAGCACCACGGTGGTCTCGTCGCCGGGGAGGTCGGCTCCGATGTGGAACGCGAGGCTCTCGCGGAGGTTCGTGCTGAACACCTCGACCAGCATGGCCTGCAGCTCGGGGCGGCGGGTGGCCTCGAGGCGCAGCTCGAGCATCGCCAGGTAGGTGCTGCGCTCCGCCCGCATGCGGAACAGGAGCTGGCGCATAAGGAGGCCGACCAGCTCGCGGTCGCGGGGTGCCCGCATCGTCTGCTCGACGTCGGCCTCGTTGGGGGCCAGGCGTTCGCGGGTGCGCTGGGCGACCTGGGCGATCAGGTCGTCGCGGCTGGCGAAGTAGTTCGAGGCGGTGCCGGTGGGCACCGCGGCGGCGGCGTCGACGGCGCGGAAGGTCAGGCCCCGGGAGCCGTCGCGGGCCAGCACCTCGATGGCGGCGTCGAGCAGGGCCGTGCGGCGGGCGGCGTTCTGGCGCATCGGGGCTCCTTCGCGGTTGGCACCACTGCAAGTGTAGTACTACGTTCAGACCACTACAAAGGGAGTGGTCAGACGTGCGAAAGCTGACGTACTACGTCGCGACGAGCATCGACGGGTTCATCGCCGACCCGGCCGGGCGGTTCGACTTCTTTCCGATCGAGCCCGACGTTTCGGCGGCGATGCAGGCCGAGCGGCCCGAGACCGTGCCGACCCAGTTCCGGGCCGCGGCCGGGATCGCGGACGCGCCGAACCGTTGCTACGACACGGTCCTGATGGGCCGCCACAGCTACACGCCGGCGCTGGACGCCGGCATCACCAGCCCCTACGCCCACCTGCGGCAGGTCGTCTTCTCGACCACGCTGACGAGCACCGACGTCGAGATCGTCAAGGCCGACCCGCTCGGCGCCGTGCGCGGGCTCAAGCAGGAGCCCGGCCTCGGCATCTGGCTCTGCGGCGGCGGCACCCTCGCGAGCCGGCTCCTGCCGGAGATCGACGAGCTGGTGATCAAGCAGTACCCGCTGGTGCTCGGCGCCGGCATCCCGTTGTTCAAGGACGCGGTCCCGGCCGAGCGGTTCACTCTCGACGGCGCGCGGACGTTCGGGTCGGGCGCGGTCGTCACGACGTACACCCGGAGTTTGTGACAGAACCAAGACATGTTCCGGACGAGATCCGGATGCCGGGTCGACAACATGGTCCGCATGAACCCGCGATCGTCGTCCGCCAGCCGGCTGCTCGCGGCCGCCGCCGCCAGCACGGTCGCCTTCGGTCTGGCGTGGTTGTTGTTCGTGCGGAGCGCGCCCGGCCAATGGCTCGACGGCGAGCTGCTCCCCCGGGCCCAGTGGGGCGGCAGCTACGTCCAGGAGACCATCCTGCTCGGTCCGGCCTCCCTGGTGCTGGGCCGGTTCGGCAACCCGTTGCTGCTCGGGCTCGTGGTCGTCGCGATCATCGCGGTGGGCGTGCTGACCCGGCGGATCTGGGCCGCGGTGGCCGCGGTGGCGGTGTTCGGCTGCTCGGCCGGCGCGGCGGGTCTCGTCAAGGAGCTGCTCGACCGGCCGGAGCTCGGGGTGGCCAGCTCGACGACGCACAACAGCTTCCCGAGCGGGCACGTCGCGGCCGCGGCCGCGCTGCTGCTCGGGATCCTGCTGGTGGCGCCACCCCGGGCGCGGTGGTGGCTCGCGGTGCCCGGCACCACGGGGGTGTCGGTCATCGCAGCGGCCACGATGGTGCTGGGCTGGCACCGCTTCAGCGACGTGGTCGGCAGCCTGCTGCTGGTGGGCACGATCTTCTGCCTGGCCGCCGCGGCGCTGACCCGGGCACCGGACCGCACGGCCGGCACGCCGAAGGAACAGGCGGACGACGACGCGGTCACGGGCCTGCTTTCCCAGGCGATCGCCCTGACCCTGCTGATCATGCTGGTGCTCGCGCTGGCGCCGGACGCCGGCGTGCGCCTGATGCTGGCCACGGCCGCGGTCGGCGTCCTGACGATGCTGGTCGTCTCCGGCGCCCTCTGGCTGATCCGCCCGATCGCACCGGAGCCGGAGCCCACCGGGTCGCTCGCCGCACCCGACTGGACCCGGGACACGATCCGCGCGCGCCCCAGCGTGGAGCGCTGACCCCGAGTCGCCCCGCGACCCGCCTGCCGGGCTCCCCACCGGCGACCAGGCGCGGCAGGTCGCGCTCACACGAAGCCGCCCAGGGCGTACACCCTGGGCGGCTTCGTTTGGTTGTGCGGTTTATGCCGCGGCGAGGAGCTCGCGCTCGTCGGCCGGGCGGAGGGCCAGGGCCAGGACGTCGCTGACGTCACCCAGCACGTGGATGGTCAGGGCGTCGCGGACCTCCTGCGGCAGGTCGTCCAGGTCCGGCTCGTTGCGGGCCGGGATGATGACCTCCGTCAGGCCTGCCCGGTGCGCCGCCAGCAGCTTCTGCTTGACGCCGCCGATCGGGAGGACGCGGCCGGAGAGGGTGACCTCGCCGGTCATGCCGAACTCCGGGCGGACCGGGCGACCGGTCGCCAGCGACGCCAGGGCGGTGACCATCGTGATGCCCGCGGACGGGCCGTCCTTCGGCACCGCGCCGGCCGGCACGTGCAGGTGGATCCGCTTGCCGGCGAGCTCGTTCGGGTCGATGCCCAGGCGCTTGCCGTTGGAACGCAGGTAGGAGAGGGCGATGTGCGCCGACTCCTTCATGACGTCGCCGAGCTGGCCCGTGAGGGTCAGGCCGGGCTCGCCCTCCATCGAGGTCGCCTCGATGAACAGCACGTCACCACCCGCGCCGGTGACCGCAAGGCCCGTCGCCACGCCCGGCGTCGCCGTGCGCTCCGCCGACTCCGGCGTGAACCGGGGACGGCCGAGGTAGCGGACCAGGTCGGTCTCGTCGACCCGCACCGGGGCCGGCTCCGTCGCCAGGGCCACCGCGACCTTGCGCAGCACCTTGGCCAGCGCCCGCTCGAGCTGGCGCACGCCCGCCTCGCGGGTGTACTCGCCGGCGATCGCCCGCAGCGCCTCGTCGTCGATCGACACCTCGTCGTCCGTCAGGCCGGCCCGCTCCACCTGCCGCTTCCACAGGTGGTCACGGCCGATGGCGACCTTCTCCTCCTCGGTGTAGCCGTCCAGCGTCACGAGCTCCATCCGGTCCAGCAACGGTCCTGGGATGTTCTCGACGACGTTGGCGGTCGCGAGGAACAGCACGTCCGAGAGGTCGAGGTCGACCTCCAGGTAGTGGTCGCGGAACGTGTGGTTCTGCGCCGGGTCGAGCACCTCGAGCAGGGCCGCGGCCGGGTCGCCGGCGTAGCCGACGGCCAGCTTGTCGACCTCGTCGAGCAGCACGACCGGGTTCATCGAACCGGCCTCCTTGAGCGCCCGGACGATCCGGCCCGGAGCCGCGCCGACGTACGTACGCCGGTGGCCACGGATCTCGGCCTCGTCCCGGATGCCGCCGAGGCTGACCCGGACGAACTTGCGCCCGAGGGCCCGCGCGACGGACTCGCCGAGGCTGGTCTTGCCGACACCGGGCGGGCCACCGAGGGCCAGCACCGCGCCGGAGCCACGGCCGCCGACGACCTGCAGGTTGCGCTCGGCGCGGCGGTTGCGGACCGCGAGGTACTCCAGGATGCGGTCCTTCACGTCGGCCAGCCCGGCGTGGTCGGTGTCGAGCACCTCACGCGCGGCCTTCAGGTCGGTGTTGTCGTCGGTCCGGGTCGACCACGGCATCTCGAGCACGGTGTCGAGCCAGGTCCGGATCCAGCTTGTCTCGGGCGACTGGTCGCTCGCGCGCTCCAGCTTGCCGACCTCGCGCATGGCCGCCTCGCGCACCTTCTCGGGCAGGTCGGCGGACTCCACGCGGGACCGGTAGTCGGCCGAGCCGTCGGGCTCGTCCTCGCCCAGCTCCTTGCGGATCGCGGCGAGCTGCTGGCGGAGCAGGAACTCGCGCTGCGACTTCTCGAGGCCCTCGCGGACGTCGTTGGTGATCCGCTCGGTGACCTCCTGCTCGGCCAGGTAGTCGCGCACCCAGCCGACGAGGAGCTCGAGGCGGGCGGTGACATCCGGTGCCTGCAGCAGTTCGATCTTCTGCTCGAGGCTGAGCCACGGCGCGTAGCCGGCCGAGTCGGCCAGCTCGGACAGGTCGGTCATCCGCTCGACGGCGTCGATGACCTGCCAGGCGCCGCGCTGCTGGAGCACGGACTTCACCAGGGCCTTGTATTCACTGGCCAGCTCGCGGGCCTTGCCCGCGGGCGGGGTCTCGTCGAGTTCGGTGGCCTCGACCCAGAGGGCCGCGCCGGGACCGGGCACGCCGGAACCGATCTTCGACCGGGACAGGCCACGGATGACGGCGGCGGGCTCGCCACTGGGCAGGCGGCCCACCTTCTCGATCAGCGCCATGACGCCGATCGACCCGTACTCGCCGTCGACTCGCGGCACGGCAAGCACGCGGTTGTCGCCGGCGGCGCGGGCGGCGTCGACGGCGGCCTGAGTGTTGTTATCGAGGGTGACCGGCACGGTCATGCCCGGAAGCAGTACGGCGTCGGTCAACGGCAGGACGGGAAGAGTTGCCATGTACGTACTCAAGTTACAAAGCATGCACTCTGTTCCCGAGCCGCCTCGTGACCCAGGTCACGGGTGATTCATCCCGTTATGGGGAGACCTGTGTAGAGCTGGAGCACGGTCCGCTCACCGAGCGGGGCGCGCAACCGCACCGTCAGGCTCCGCACGCCGCCGATCATCGGACACCGTTTGCCGTCGTATGTCCGGTTGACCGCGATCAGCACCACGACGGCCCGCGCCGACTCGACCGCCTCGCCGACGTAGTCGGAACCGCAGGGCTCGTCGGCCGGGACGATGGCGCCCGCGAAGGACACGGCCAGCGCGGGCCCGTCGGCCGCTCTGGCGTGCTCGAGCCATGGCGCGGCGTCGTGCCCCTCCGGGCGCCCGAACGCGGGGAGCACGGTGACCGCGCCGTCCGGCACCGCGCTGCCCACCAGCCGCACGGCGCTGTCCGCGAGCGTGAACTCCCAGGCCGGGGCCATGACACGGCCGCCGACCGTGTCGAGGTCGGCGGTGATCGGGCGGGCGCCGGTCACCCGCAACGGCCGGCAGGGCGCGCAGGGCTGCCTGCTCCGGGCCGCCCGGTCGAGGGCCGCGGCGGCGGTCAACGGCCGCACCGGGCGGGTCCGGCCGTCGGCCAGCCGGATGGTCCCCTGGTCGTGCGCCGCCGGCAGCCGTCCGGCCGCCTCGACGAGACCGGCGAGCAAGGCCGCCTTGTGGTTGTCGCCGACGGCGGCCTCCCAGTCGCCGACCTGGCGGAGCCCGCCGAGCGGCTGGACCACGACGACGTCGTCGCCGGCCGCGGCCCGGTCCCAGCGGGCCAGGATGTTGGTCGCGGTCGTCCGCTGCGCCGCCAGCGCGGGCCCGGGATCGACGTCGCGGGGCGCGCCACCGGAGCAGCCGGCCGCCAGCAGCACCACCACCGGCGCGATCCGCAGCCACCGCATGCGTCCACGATGGCAGGTCCGGGCACCTGGCGTTGTCCCCCGCGGCCTAGGCGGACCAGCCGACCCAGCGCGCCACGTCGACGGCGAGCACCGGGCCGCGGAGCGCGAAGGCGGGATACCGCGCGGCCAGCGCCTCCGCCGCCCGGACCGCCTCGGGGTCGGACTCGGGCAGGGTCCGGGCGGTGCCGTCCGCCCGGACCCACCAGAGCTTCGACCAGTCCTCGTCGTACTCGTCGACCAGCATGGCCACCCGCGGTTCGGCCGCGACGTTGGCCAGCCGCCGCAGCGCCGTCGAGCGTTTGGGCTTCGCGTCGACGGCGCTGTAGACGGTGTCGCCGGCGACCGCGAACGTGACCGGCACCAGGTGCGGTTGGCCGTCCGCCGACACGGTCGCCAGCCGGGCCACCCGGGCCGCCGCGAACCGGTCGCGGGCCTGCGACGGCGTCACTCGGGGTTGAGCTCCGTGAGCGCCGCTTCCCACTCGTCGAACGCCCGCTCGACCCGCGACCGCGGCCCCGACGGCAGCCAGAGGGCCACCCGCCGGACGCCGGCGTCGCGCAGCTGCGCCAGCACCTTCGCGTCGGGCGGCACGGTCATGACCTGCACCTCGATCGGCCGGTCGGCCCGGGACCGCAGCTCGGCGATCCGGTCGAGCAGGCCGTCGTGGTAGTTGGGGAACCACGCGTCGCCGAACGCCAGCACCCGGTCGAGCACGGTCGGTCCGGCACCGCCGACCAGGATCGGGGGGTGCGGCTGCTGCGCCGGCTTCGGGTACGCGCGTACGCCCTCGAAGTTGACGAACCGGCCCGAGTAGCTGGCCTCGTGCTGCGTCCAGATCGCCTTCATCGCCTCGACCCGCTCCTGGAGCACGCGCATGCGTACCCGCGGATCCGTACCGTGGTGGCGCATCTCGGCGCGGTTCCACCCGGCTCCGACGCCGAACTCGAGGCGGCCGCCGGAGAGGTGGTCGACGCTGGCCACGGCCTTCGCGGTCTGGATCGGGTCGCGCTCGATGACCAGGCAGATGCCGCTGGCCACGCGCAGCCGGGTGGTGGCCGCGGCGGCGGCGGTCAGGGAGACGAACAGGTCGTACGTCTTCCAGTACTTGCTGGGCAGCGGTTTACCGGGATACCGCTCGGTCTCGGCCGCGGGGATGTGCGAGTGCTCGGCGAAGTAGATCGCGTCAGCGCCGCGCTCCTCGGCGAGGCGGGCGACCTCGCCGGGCTTCATGCCGTCGTACGTGGGGAAGTAACCGACTCCGAACTCCATGGCAAAGGTCTATCACGGGCGAGATGAAAGTATCCTTCACTGTCCCTAAACGCATTGGAAACTATCGACATAGACAGTCTTCACGGTATAGCGTGCGGCTCACCCACCACACGCGTCGCCCCTAAGGAGTGCCGTGACCGTCTTCCCATCGCGCCGGCTCCGCCGGCGGGCCGTGCTCGGCCTGCCCGCCCTGGCCGCCGCGGCCGTGACCGTCGCCGCCAACGCACCCGCCGCCGCGGCCGCCCCCAGAGCCAGGACGCCCGAATGCGTCGCCGACCTCATCGAAGCCGAACCCAGCCTGGCGCGAGGTGCCTGATGCCGAACGTTCCCTGGTTGCTCGACGTCCTGCGCGGCGCCGGTGTGTCGGTCGTCGTCGAAGGTGACTGGCTCAACCGCTACCGCCCCGGCTCGTTCGACCCGATCGGCGTGCTCTGGCACCACACCGCCGCCACCTCCAGCGCCAGCAACCCCCACCCGGCGCTGAACGTCTGCATCAACGGCCGGTCCGACCTGGCCGGGCCGCTGTGCCAGGCGCTCGTCGACTACAACGGCGTGTTCCACCTGATCTCCGCGGGCCGGTGCAACCACGCCGGCACCAGCCGCGGCAGCGGCCCGATCCCGGCCGGCGACGGCAACACGCTGATGATCGGCTGGGAGATCGACTACAACGGCGTCAGCCAGTCGATGACCACGGCGCAGTACAACGCCTCGATCGCCGCGACCGCCGCGGTGCTGACCCGGCTCGGTCGCAACTCGAGCTATGCCCGAGGGCACCGCGAGACCAGCACCACCGGCAAGATCGACCCGTCGTTCATCGACCTCGACGTGATGCGCGCCGACGTGGCGGCGAAGATGAGCGGTGGCGGTGGCACCTGGTCGCAGATCGTCGACAACACCACGTCGGGCCGGTTCACCGCGAGCGCCAACTGGGGCACCTCGGCCTACTCGGCGCAGCGCTACGGCACCGACTACCGGTTCTCCGAGCCGGTCGCGGCCAGCGACCCGGCCTGGTACAAGTTCGCGGTGCCGAGCGCGGGCACCTACCGGGTCGACGTCTGGTACGCGGCGAACGCCGGCTACAACAGCGCGGCGCCCTACATCGTCGCGACCACGGGCGGCAACCAGACGGTCAACGTCGACCAGCGCACGGGCGGCGGCGCCTGGCGCTCGATCGGCACGTTCGCCCTGCCGGCGGGCGACGCGAACCGGGTCGCGGTCAGCCGCTGGACCTCGGGCACGGGCCTGGTCATCGCCGACGCGATCCGGCTGACGAGGCTCTAGTTATTGTTGGTGGATGAGCGACCGCATCGAGTCGATCATCGAGGCGCAGATCCGTGCCGCCCGGGAGAACGGCGAGTTCGACGATCTCCCGGGCGCCGGCAAGCCGCTGCCCGGCCACTCGGAGCCCTACGACGAGCAGTGGTGGCTCAAGGAGTTCATCCGCCGCGAGGGCATCACGGGCGGGGCCATGCTGCCGCCGTCGATCCAGCTGGCCCGGCAGGTCGAGCGGCTGCCCGAGGAGATCCGGCGGCTGCCCTCGGAGCAGCGGGTCCGGGAGACGGTCGCGGAGCTCAACCGGGACATCCTCGACTACCAGCTGCGCCCGTCGCCGCCGTTCGTCCCCGTGCGCCGGGTCGACGTGGAGGCGATGGTGACCCTCTGGCGCGAGGCGCTGGAGGCCCGCTTCGCGGCGGCCCGCCAGCCGCAGCCGCCGCCGGCGCCCCGCCCGGAGCCCACGACCCGCCGCTGGTTCCGGCGCCGGCGCTCAGAAGCCCCAGACGACGTGTAGCCAGTCCTGGTACGCCGGGCTGGTCGGTGGCCAGGTGATCGTCAGCGCCCACTGCGCCAGCGCGACCGTGCCGAGGAACGCGCCCAGTCGCCGGCTCGGTGACCGGGGCACCGCGACCAGGGCGACCACCGTCAGCAGCAGATAAGCGGTCACCGCGGAGTACGCGAGACCCGCCAGCAGTGCCCCGAACACGCCCACGACCGGGACCAGGAAGCCGGCCAGCGCCCGGGGCCGGCGCACCGCGTAGACGACCGCGATCGCCGCGTAGAGCGGTGTGTGCGCCACCGCCAGCACCGCCCCGCCGGCGGCGGCCGACAAGCCGCGCGGGTCCAGGGCGATCTCCACCGCGCCGGTGAGCCGCCAGTCGAGCAGCGCCCAGCCGGCGGTCGCGGCGAGCGTCGGGAACAGCAGGACCGCCCAGCCCGGCGGCACCGGCCGGCGGCGCTCCGCCGCGACGAACGGCGCGACGGCGGCGAACGCGGCCGCGTACACGATGGCGGTCGGATCGCAGAGCACCGCCGCGGCGAGCGCCAGACCCGCCCGGACCGCGCCGTCGGACCGGCCCGCGACCGCGAAGTGGACGAACCCCTCGACCGCCAGCGCCAGGAACGCCACCGTCAGCATGGCCGTGAGATCCTGCGAGCCCGCGTACGCCAGCACCGGCACCAGGACCAGCGGCAGCCCGAGCCGCATCGGCACCTGCCAGGCGACCAGCCGCTCCCCCAGCGCCGCGAGCACGACCCCGGTCGTCAGGCAGGTGAGCAGGACGCCGCCCGGCAGGAGCGCGGTCAGGCCGGTCGCGGCGTAACCCTGCTGGCCGGCCTGCAGCGCCAGGGCCGCGAACGGCAGCGCCAGCGCGAGTCGCAGCAGCCAGCGCCGGCCGGCGGTGCGCGGGCGGCGCTCCTCGGCCGCGTCCCACCGCTGCCATCTGGGTATCGCGACGGTGGACGGTGCGGTTGCCATGCCGGGTCTCCTCGCGGGTGCGGTCAGGTGAGCAGCCGCCACAGGGTGCGGTAGGCGCCCGCGGACCTGAGCAGCCAGCGCAACGGGCGCAGCAACGCGCCACCGACGGACGGGGCGCGGTGCTGCCGGAACGCGGCCAGCAGCTCGACGTAGCTCAGCAGGGCGTTGCCGACCAGCAGGCTGGCCAGGACGATCGCGACCAGCCAGGCGGGCACGAGCCGCTCGGCGGGCAGCATCAGGGCGGCGACGGACATGGCGTAGAGGGGCGGCGTGAGCAGCTGCGCGGCCGGACCGCCGCCGCGGACCAGGACCGCGGGCGCGCGCCGGAGACCGACCTCCCGGACCAGCGCACCCGGGTGGCGCAGGTGGTGCAGCAGCGTGCGGAGGTCCTCGGCGCCCGGCTCGCCGACACCCGCGCGCAGCCGCAGGCCGGCCGCGGCACCGACGCCGAGCAGGAAGCCGGCGCTGGTCAGCACGGCGATCGTGACCAGCGTGGGCATGGGCGCGGTGACGACCGCCGCGACGAGCACCAGCAGCGCGAGCCCGGCGCCGATCCAGCCGTGGCGCCGGCCGCCTTCGACGGGGTCCTCCTGGTACGCCCGGGCGATGGCCGCCTCGAGGTCCCAGTCGCTGGTCACGGCCAGGCAGACCGGGGCGCCGACCGCCTCCTCGATCATCGCGACGCGCTCGGGAGTGGGCTCGACCGCGGTGGCCACGAGCACGTAGCCCTCGTCGTCGTGGTGGAGCGGGAGCCAGCCCTCGTGGGCGAGCGCCTCAGGGTCGTACCCCATCTGCAGGTGTGGGTCGAACCACTCGGTGTCGAGGTCGAGGTAGCCGCAGTTCCAGTCGGCGGCCTGGCTCCGGAAGAGGTCGCGCCGGTCCGCGAGGTCGTCCGCGAGCGACTGCGCGTGCACCATGCCTCGATGCTCCCGCGTTCTGCGCCGTTTGTCCGGTTACCGGGATCCGGCGTGTCTGGATCATCGCGCCGTCCGCCTGGAAAACTGTCCAGTGTGGCCAGCATGCCGGAGCCGACGCGGTACCACCGCATGGTGGGCTGGCACGCACCGGCGATCCGCCGGGCCGCGGTGGTCATCGTCATCTGGGCGGTCGTCTCGACCGTCCTGGGCGTCTGGGCGATCGACTGGGAGCTGGCGGTGATCGCCGGCTGGGACGTCGCGTCGCTGGCCTTCCTCGGCTCGGTGTGGCCGATCTTCATGAAGGCCGACGGCGACAAGACGGAGAAGCTGGCCAGCCGCGAGGACGAGACCCACGGCTCGGCGACCGCCCTGCTCGCCGCGGCGTGCCTGGTCAGCCTGCTGGGCGTCGGGTTCGCGCTCGGCAAGGCGGCGAACGAGCACGGCCCGTTCCGGGGCGTCCTGATCGGGATCGCGGTGCTCACGGTGACCAGCGCCTGGGTCACGATGAACACGGTCTACACGCTGCGGTACGCGAAGCTCGACTACCAGAGCCAGGGCGTACGCATCGACTTCGGCCAGCCGTTGTCCGAGCACAAGCCGACCTATCGCGACTTCGCCTATCTGGCGTTCACGATCGGGATGACCTACCAGGTGTCCGACACGACGCTGCGCAGCTCACCGGTGCGCCGGACGGCGCTCGGCCACGCGCTGCTGTCCTACGTGTTCGGCGTCGCGATCGTGGCCGGCGCGATCAACCTGCTGGCCGGCCTGGTCAACAACTGAGCAGGTGCTGCAGGCGCAGGCCGTGCTCGGCGTCGAGCGGGTGCGGTTCGTTGCTCCGGACGGCGTGGGCGAACTCGGCCCTCATGACCGGCCAGCACTCCTGGTGGTCGACGGTGGCGAAGTCGATCTCCACCGTGCCGGCCCGGCCGTAGAGCTCGAGACCGGCCTTCGACCGCTCGATGCCGACCGCGCCGGAGAGGGCCAACTGGCTGCTGACGCCGGTGTCGTGGGTGCAGATCAGGTCGAGCCAGCGTCGGGGGTCGCCGTGGCGGTCGATCTTGTCGATCTTCCCGAGGGCGGCCTCGACCAGATCGAGCAGGTGCGGGCCGAGGTCGAGCAGGGCGCCGTGCCGCTGTCGCCAGCCGGTGGCGAAGGGACCGTCGAGGAAGCCACCGTGGAGGTAGGCGCCGCGGGCGCCGATGGCCTGGAACCGCTGGGCTTCGGCGAGGAACGCGCGGGTCCGCGGGTGATAGCGCTTGGTCAGCACGAGCTGGCTGACCACACCGTTCTCGCGTACGGCCTTGGCGACGCGCTCGGCGTCCGTCACGGTCAGCGCGAGGGGTTTCTCCAGCAGCAGGGCGCGGCCGGCCGTGGCGGCGCGGACCGCGAGGTCGGCCTGGACGTCCGGCGGCACGGCGAAGGCCACCGCCTCGCAGCCCTCCAGCAGATCGTCGAACGTCGGCGCGGCGGTGGTGCCGAGCCGGTGCGCCAGGTGCGTCGCCTTGCCGGCGTCGCGCGCCCAGACGCCGACGAGCGTGGTCTCCGGGCCGGCGGCCAGGGTCGGGCCGTGCATGGCCTCGGCCCAGTGGCCGGAGCCGACCAGCCCGACCCGGATCGGTCTCTCCACAGACGACATTGAATCAGGCCCTGCGGCCGTGGGCGCGGAGGATGGGGTCGTCGGCGATCGGCAGCGTCGCCTTGCGGCCGGCGAGGACGGCTTCGGCCATCCAGCAGTACCAGGCGGCGGTGCTGCGGTACGGGCGGAACTTCTCGCCGAGGGGTTCGAGCTCCTTCTCGGTCGGGGTGGGCACTCCGTAGGCGACGCCGTAGCCGCGGCGGATGCCGAGATCGCCGACGGGCCAGACGTCCTGGCGGCGGAGCTGGAAGATCATGAAGAGCTGCGAGGACCAGGGTCCGATGCCCTTGACCGTCGACAGCCGTCGGATGATCTCGTCGTCGTCGAGGTGGCCGAGGCGCCGGTTGTCGAGGATGACCGTGCCGTCGCGGACCTTGGTGGCGAGGTCACGCAGCGAGATCACCTTGCGCGCGGAGAGCCCGACCTGGCGCAGCGTGGCATCGGTCAGCGGGAGCACGGTGTCGGGGGTCAGCTCCCCGTCGACGGCGTCCACGAGCCGGCCGAGAATCGCGACGGCGGCCGGGCGGGCGAGCTGCTGGAACACGATTCCGCGTACGAGCGACTCGAAGTTGCTCTCCTTCCACAACGGAATCCGCGGCGCGGGCCCGTCCCGCACGAGCCGGGCCATGACCGGGTCGCGCGCGGCCAACTGCTTGGCGGCGGCACGGAAACTGGCGGTGCTCACGCCTCCACGATGCCCGTCCGGACGGACGGTAGCCGCGGAAACGGTCAACCATGGCCCGTCACGGCGCTGGCTGGCGCCCTACAAGCATTTGGGACAAGGAGGCGCTCCTGGCCGAGTCGGCCGCACCCCGCCAGCCCTTCTCAGGGTGAGCCCGCGTCAGGAGCGGGCGACCGCGAGGAGGTGGGCGCTTGCGCCGACCAACGCCGCCTCCGTGCTGTAGAGGCGCGCCAACTCCAGGGCCGCGGTGAAGATGGGCGCCGCCAGCGGGCCGTGGACCGCCGCCTCGGCGGCCGGCCACGCCGGGCCTTCCACGCCGTGGATCACCACGTTCGTCAGGCCCGCCGACTCGCACTCGGCGGCAAGTTCCTCGGCCCGGTGGAAGTACGCCGGCGTGAACGGGCTGCGTGGGTCGTTGACGCCGTCGACCAGCAGGGCGCGGGCCATCTCCACGTCCACCTCCGTCAGCCGGGCCGTCGACGCGAAGTCGATCGCGCCCGCGAAGCGGGAGATCGCCGCCGCGATGACCACCCCGCCCGGTCGGGTCACCCGGGCTGCCTCGCGCAACGCCTGCCGGCGGTCCGGGGCGTGGAGCAGGTGGTACAACGGGCCCAGCAGCAGCGTCGCGTCGTAGAGGTCCGTCGGCTCCGGCAGGTCGCGGGCGTCGCCCACCGCGGCGTCGATCGGCGGCGAACCCGCCGCGGCCAGGGCCACGTGGCTCGGCACCAGGTCGACGAGGCGCACCCGGTGGCCGTCGGCCGCCAGTGCCCGGGCGTAGGCGCCCGGCCCGCCGCCGACGTCCAGCACCCGGGCCGGGGCCGCGGGGAGGGTCGCCCGCAGGAGCTCCAGCGTGCGCGTCCATTCCAGGCGCGCCTGCGGTCGCCGCGTCAGGCGACCGTCCTCGCCGTAGGTGTTCGTGTAGTACTCGACCACGTTCCTCGAGTTCTCGTCCACACGAGAATCGTTCCGATCACCCCGGGCCGGCGGCAACCGCGTTTCAGCGGCTCCGGGACAGGTCCGAGACCGGCGTGGCGGCCAGTTCCGCGTCGACCGCGCTCGGCGAGTAGATCTCGTCGACCACCATCGCGTGTGCCCCCGTCACCGCCGACTGCGGGCCCAGGCGGCTCGTCGCGACCTCCAGGTGCCGGGTCGCGCGCGGCAGGGCGTACGTGTAGAGCATCTCGCGCACACCCGTCACGAAGTGGGTCTCGGCCAGGTCGCCCGCGATCACCAGGACGCCCGGGTTCACCAGGCAGACCACCGTCGCCAGGACCTCGCCCACCAGGCGCCCGGCCTCGCGGGCCAGGTGGACCGCCTCACCGTGGCCCACCCGGATGCGCTCCACCAGCTCCGGGCCCGACTGCGTCGGTGTGCCGCTGCTCGTCAGCCGTTGCGCCAGCGCCAGGCCGCTGGCCACCGCGGACAGGCAACCGTAGAGGCCGCACTCGCAACGGGCATCCGGGAAACCCGCAAGACGGATATGTCCGATGTCGCCGGCGCCGCCGTCGATCCCGCGGTACACCCGCCCCTCGACCACGATCCCCGCGCCGATCCCCGTCGCGACCTTGACCAGCAGCAACGCCGGGCAGTCGGGATAGAACGCGACCTGCTCCCCCAGCGCCATCAGGTTGGCGTCGTTGTCGACGAAGACCGGGCAACCCCAGGTCGACCGCAGCCGGTCCGCGATCGGCACCCCGTCCCAGCCCGGCATGATCGGCGGCTCGGTCACGACGCCGGCGTCATATTCCACCGGGCCCGGCACCCCGACCCCGATCCCCCGCACCCGCTCCCGCGCCTGCCCGGACGCGGCCAGCAACCGCCCGAACGCCGCGTCGACCCAGTCCAGCACGAACGACGGGCCCGAGCCGATCTTGATGTGCTCGTGCTCCTCGTGCAGCAACGCGCCGCCCGCGTCCAGCACCGCCGCCCGGGCGTGGTTCGCGCCGAGATCCGCGACCAGCACCACCCCGTGGTCGGTGTCGAACTCCAGCAGCTCGGCCGGCCGCCCGCCGGTCGACTCCTCGACCCCGGACCGCCGCAGGTAGCCCGCGGCCAGCAGCGCGTCGATCCGCGCCACCAGCGTCGACCGGGACAGCCCCGTGTAGGACTGCAGCTCGGACCGCGTGCGGGCCCGGCCCGTCCGGACCAGCCAGAGCAGGTTCCCGGCCGAGTTCTGGTTGCCGGCCGCACCGCGTACGACGGCCGGCGAACCGGGTGGGCCGCCCTGCACGGGTGGCCTATCCCTTGTCGGCACCGGCGGTCAGCCCCTCCGTCAGCAGTCGTTCCGTGGCGAAGAAGATGATCACGATGGGCAGGGTAAGCACCACCGACCCGGCCATCAAAACCGTCTTGCTCACTTCGATGCCTCCGGACAGCTGGGCGAGGCCGAGGGAAACCGTCCAGTTGCCACGGTTCTCGACCAGGAAGAGGAGGGCGAACAGGTACTCGTTCCAGGCAATCATGAAGACGTAGAGTGCGTTCGCCATCACGGCCGGTGCCGCGAGCGGCAAGATTACCTTACGGAGGGTCTGTAACCTGCTGTAACCGTCGACGGCGGCCGCCTCTTCGAGGCTTTCCGGGATCGTGGTCAGGTAGTTGCGCAGCATGTAGATCGAGACCGGGATGGTCTGGGCGATGTAGACGATGATCAACCCGGCCAGCGACCCGCGCAGCCCGAGCCGCGTGAACACGGTGAACAGCGGGATCGCCAGCAGGATCGCCGGGAACAGGTAGATGGCCAGGAACAGGAAGTGCACCTGGCGGCGGCCGACGAACTGCAGGCGGCTCACGGCGTACGAGCCGGGCAGCGACACCAGCAGCGTCAGGATCGTCGCCGATACCGCGACGAGCAGCGTGTTGCCGATCAGCCCCACGAACCCCTGGCCGCCGCTGGAGACCGAGCCGAGCACCTCGCGGTACGTGGAGACCGTCCACTCGGCCGGGCCCGCCCAGAGGTCGCCCGGGTTGCTCAGCACCTGCTCGATCGGCCGGATCGAGAGCAGCACCATGTAGTAGAACGGGAACAGCGTGACCACGATCAGGATCGCGATCACCACCCAGCGCAGCACGCCGAACAGGCGGGTCTCGAAGGTCGCCCGGTCCATCACGACTCGTCCTCCACTCGCGGCGCGAAGAACCTGAGGTAGATCACCAGCAGGATGACGAGGGCGGCGGCGAGCACCAGGCCCTGCGCCGCGGCCGCGCCGATGTCGAGGCGGGACGTGAGGAACTCGTACACGCGTACGCTGGCGACCTGCGTGCCCGCCCCGCCGCCGGTGAGCAGCCAGACGTCGTCGAACTTGTTGAACGTCATGATGAACCGCAGCACCGACAGCAGGGCGATCACCGCGCCGAGCTGCGGCAGCAGGATGTGCCGGAACAGCTGGGTCGGCGCGGCACCGTCGACGACGGCGGCCTCCTCCAGCTCGTGCGGGACCGCCTGCAGCCGGGCCAGGATGAACAGGAACGCGAACGGGAAGTAGCGCCAGGCCTCGAACGCGATCACCGTGATCAGCGCCATCGGGATGTCGAGGCCCCAGAGGTTGTATTCGCGCTGGCTGAGGAACGCGATCGGCCGGTCCCACCCGAGGAACCGCTGGCCCCAGTCGTTGGCGACCCCGAACTGCGGGCTCAGCATGATCTCCCAGACGAACGTCACCGCGACCACGGGCGCCACGTACGGCAGGAGCACGCTGGCCCGCACGAAGGTCCGCCCCGGGAACCGCTTGCGCAGCGCGAGTGCGGCGATCAGCCCGAAGACGATCGAGAACGCCGTGCCGCCGATCGTCATGGACCTCGCCGACCCGTCACCGGGCGGCGGCTGGGCCGGGATCGAGCGGGCCGGTTTCGCGACAAGGGCAGGACGAGCGGACGTCACGCTGGCCCTCGCCCTCGTCCACCACCTGGCGATCGGCCGCAACGTGCCGCTGCCGGCGATCGTCGACTGGCTGGCCGGCATGGGCCGGACCGTCGTCGTCGAGTTCGTCCACGCCGAGGACCCGATGGCCCAGCGCCTCCTGGCCAACAAGCCGGACGGGCTGTTCTCGGACTACGACCCGGAGACGTTCGTGCGGCTGCTCGGCGAGCGCTTCGACATCGCGCGGCGGGAGACGCTGCCGGGCGGCAGCCGCACCCTGATCGCGGGCGTCCGGCGTGACTGAGAACCGCAGACAACGGGTCAAGAGCTGGGCCAGGAGCGAAATCGCCCCGTTCCTCGAGATCCTGGCCCTCTGCGGCCTCGCGATCACCCAGCCCCTGCTCGACGTCACCGGCAAGAGCCCCGACTTCTTCCTGTTCTACGGCGCGGGCCGCACGGAGATCCTCCTCCTCGTCGCGCTGGTCACCCTGGTGCCGCCGGTCGCGCTCTGGACCGTGGGCGCCCTGACCCGCCTGGTCGGAGCGCGGACCCGCCGGATCACCCACGCGACCACGGTCGGCCTGCTGGTCGCCGCGATCGCGATCCAGTTCGGCAAGCAGCTCCTGCCGATGCGCGGCCTGCCGCTGGCCGCGCTGGCGGTCGCGGTCGGGGCCGGCATCGCGTACGCCTATTGGCGTTGGCGCGTCCCGGGCCAGCTCATGCGCATCGCCGCGGTCGGCCCGCTCGTCTTCGTCGCCCTGTTCGCCTTCGCGTCGCCGACGAGCGCCGTCGTGCTCCCGTCGGCCGCCCTCAAGGCCCGCGCCGACGTGACGCAGACGAAGGACAGCCACCCGCCCGTCGTCATGCTGATGCTCGACGAGTTCCCACTGGTGTCCCTGCTCGGGCCCGACGGGAAGATCGATCGCGCGAAGTACCCGAACATCGCCACGCTGGCCGACAGCTCGACCTGGTACCGCAACGCGACGGGCGTCAGCGGCTGGACCCCGTACGCGATGCCCGCCATGCTCACCGGCAAGCACCCGGGCAAGGAGGTCGCACCGCACTACGCGGCCTACCCCGACAACCTGTTCACCCTGCTCGGCGGCACCTACGACACCGACGTGCAGGAGACGATCACCGAGCTCTGCCCGCCGAGCGAGTGCGACGCGGCGGCCGAGCAGAACAAGCCGGGCGGCCTCAAGGCACTGCTCAAGGAGGTGGCCGGGCTGTTCCGCCAGATCGCCTCACCGCGGGACGAGCCGGCCGACGACCCCGAGGCCACCTACCGCGAGGCCACGATCGCGGAGGCCCGCTCCGGCGTGGCGCCCGGTGACCCGAAGTTCCGCTGGGACAGCCTTGACGACAACCAGCCGTCCCGGTTCACCGCGTTCCTGGACGGGCTGACCCCGGCCCCGCGGCCCAAGCTGCACTTCCTGCACCTGCTGATGCCGCACACGCCGTGGAACTACCTGCCGTCCGGCACCCGTTACGAGGCGCCGGAGGACTTCCCGCTCGACGGGCCCGGCTGGGTCGAGACAGCCCGGGACCGGCACCTGGCCCAGGTCGGCTACACGGACCTGCTGGTCGGCAAGATGATCGACCGGATGAAGCAGACCGGCCTCTGGGACCGGGCCGTGCTGGTGGTGACCGCCGACCACGGCGTCTCGTTCACCATGAACCACCAGGGCCGGGGGATGGGCGCCGTGCAGGCCTCGCCCGAAGAGGTGCTCTGGGTGCCGCTCTTCGTCAAGACGCCCGGACAGCAGACCCAGCAGGTCGACGACCGCAACTGGCAGCACGTCGACCTGCTGCCGACGGTCGCCGAGCTGGCCGGCGTCAATGTGCCGTGGGAGGTCGACGGCCGCCCGGCCAGCGCGCCGCCACGGAACAGCCACGACCACGTCTACAGCGATCTACCCGGCAAACCGGTCAACGTCTCCGATACGACCACGTTCCAGAAGATCATCTCGGGTCAGGCCGGGCCGCACATGGCGGCACGGATCCGGCCGGAGCTCGTCGGAAAGAAGATCGACACGCTGACGGTCAGCGAAGGGGCCGGGCTGCGGGTGAAAATCGACAATGCCTCCGCGTACGCCGACGTCGCGCCGGAGACGGGCGTGCTGCCCGCGCTGGTCTACGGTGAGCTGCCGGACACGATCCGTGACGGCACGCCACTCGCGATCGCGGTCAACGGCACGATCGGCGCCGTCACCCAGGCCACCTGGGCCGACAAGCAGGGTCGGCGGTTCGCGGCGCTCGTCCAGGATGAGGGGCTTTTCGTCCCAGGAACCAACACCGTCGCCGTGTACGAGGTGGCCGGCGACCAGCTACGCCGGCTTCGTACCAACTGAGGTGTGGCAAATCCCTCGCGACGGGGGACCAGGGCGAGATTCCGGCCGATCAGGTCGAACGATTACCGTTGTACCGAGGCGTAACAACGACGTGACATCCCCCCACCCGTCAAAAGCGAGGACCTGATGACCGATGTCAAGCTAGACCACCCGGCCGGACAGCTTTCGATGGCGGTACGCCCGGCCGTGGAGGGCCCAGCGGGCCTCGACGTCGGCGCGCTGTTGAAGGAGACCGGTTACGTCACCTACGACCCGGGTTTCGTCAACACCGCCGCGACCCAGTCGGAGATCACGTACATCGACGGCGACGAGGGGATCCTCCGCTACCGCGGGTACCCGATCGAGCAGCTCGCCGAGCACTCGTCCTTCCTCGAGGTCACCTACCTGCTGATCTACGGCGAGCTGCCGACGGCCGACCAGCTGGCCGAGTTCACCGACAAGATCCGCATGCACACCCTGCTCCACGAGGACTTCCGCGGGTTCTTCGACGGCTTCCCGCGTGACGCGCACCCGATGCCGGTGCTCTCCTCGGCCGTCAGCGCGCTGTCGACCTTCTACCAGGACAGCCTCGACCCGTTCGACCGCGACCAGGTCGAGATCTCCACGATCCGGATGCTGGCCAAGGTGCCGACCATCGCGTCGTACGCGTACAAGAAGTCGATCGGCCAGCCGCTGCTGTACCCGGACAACTCGCTCGGCTACGTCGAGGACTTCCTGCGCATGACCTTCGGCGTGCCGGCGACGAAGTACGAGGTCGACCCGGTCATGGCCAAGGCCCTCGACATGCTGTTCATCCTGCACGCCGACCACGAGCAGAACTGCTCCACCTCGACGGTGCGCCTGGTCGGCTCGGCCAACGCCAACATGTTCGTCTCGGTCGCGGCCGGCGTGAACGCGCTGATGGGCCCGCTGCACGGCGGCGCCAACCAGGCCGTGCTGGAGATGCTCCACCAGATCCAGCGGGACGGCGGCGACGTCAAGGCGTTCGTCAACAAGGTCAAGAACCGCGAGGCTGGCGTCAAGCTGATGGGCTTCGGGCACCGGGTCTACAAGAACTACGACCCGCGCGCCGCGATCGTCAAGAAGTCCGCCCAGGACGTGCTCTCCCGCATGTCCAAGGCCGACCCGCTGCTCGATCTGGCCATGCAGCTCGAGGAGATCGCGCTGGCCGATGACTTCTTCGTGTCGCGCAAGCTCTACCCGAACGTCGACTTCTACACCGGCCTCATCTACAAGGCGATGGGCTTCCCCACCAAGATGTTCACCGTGCTGTTCGCCCTGGGCCGGCTGCCCGGGTGGATCGCGCAGTGGCGCGAGATGATCGCCGACCCGGCCACCAAGATCGGCCGCCCGCGGCAGCTCTACACGGGTGCCGCCAAGCGCGACTACGTCGGCATCGAGCAGCGCTGACCCAAGATCTGGCAAAACACGCGACCAGGTCGTCCACGGACGATCCCGCGGATTGACGCTACCGTCGGTGGGGCAATATGCGGCACCGGCCGGGACCCGGCCGGTGCTGCTCCTACACAGGAGGCACGCGTCACATGCAGGTCTGGCCCGGCCAGCGATACCCATTGGGTGCCACGTACGACGGCACCGGCACGAACTTCGCGATCTTCTCCGAGGTCGCCGAGGGGGTCGAGCTGTGCCTGTTCGACGAGTGGGGGCTCGGCAACGAACGCCGGGTCACCATGCAGGAGGTCGACGCCTACGTCTGGCACGCCTACCTGCCCGGCGTGGAGCCCGGCCAGCGCTACGGCTACCGGGTGCACGGCCGCTTCGACCCCGGCGCGGGTCTGCGCTGCAACCCCAACAAGCTGCTGCTCGACCCGTACGCGAAGGCGATCGACGACGACGTCCGGTGGGACCCGGCGGTCTACGACTACGACTTCGACGACCCCGACCGGATGTCGACCACCGACTCGGCGCCGTTCGTGCCCAAGGCGGTCGTGGTCAACCCCTACTTCGACTGGGGCAACGACCGCCCGCCGCGGATCCCGTACCACGAGTCGGTCATCTATGAGGCGCACGTCCGCGGGCTGACCCGCAGGCATCCGGGCGTCCCGGAGGAGCTGCGCGGCACGTACGCCGGAATCGGTCATCCGGCGATCGTCGACCATCTCAAGCGGATGGGCGTGACGGCGATCGAGCTGATGCCGGTGCACCAGTTCGTGCACGACAACCGGCTCTCCGACCTGGGGCTGCGCAACTACTGGGGCTACAACACCATCGGGTTCTTCGCGCCGTACCACGGCTACTCGGCGATGGGCCGGCTCGGTCAGCAGGTGCAGGAGTTCCGCGGCATGGTGAAGACCCTGCACGCGGCCGGCATCGAGGTGATCCTCGACGTCGTCTACAACCACACCGCCGAGGGCAACCACCTGGGCCCGACCCTGGGCTTCAAAGGCATCGACAACCCCAGCTACTACCGGCTCTCCGACCAGGACAGGCGCTACTACGTCGACTACACGGGCACGGGCAACAGCCTCAACATGCGCAGCCCGCACTCGCTGCAGCTGATCATGGACTCGCTGCGTTACTGGGTCGAGGAGATGCACGTCGACGGGTTCCGGTTCGACCTGGCGGCGACGCTGGCCCGCGAGTTCTACGAGGTCGACCGCCTGTCGACGTTCTTCGAGGTCGTGCAGCAGGATCCGGTGGTCAGCCAGGTGAAGCTGATCGCGGAGCCCTGGGACATCGGACCGGGCGGCTACCAGGTCGGCAACTTCCCGCCGGTGTGGACCGAGTGGAACGGAAAATACCGCGACACCGTACGCGACTTCTGGCGCGGCGAGCCGGCGACGCTGGCCGAATTCGCGTCCCGGATCTCCGGGTCGGCCGACCTCTACCAGGACGACGGCCGCCGGCCGTTCCACAGCATCAACTTCGTCACCTGCCACGACGGGTTCACGCTCAACGACCTGGTGTCCTACAACGACAAGCACAACCAGGCCAACGCGGAGGACAACCGCGACGGCGAGAGCCACAACCGCTCGTGGAACTGCGGGGTTGAGGGGCCGACCGACAACCCCGGCGTGCTCGCGCTGCGGGCCCGGCAGCGCCGCAACTTCCTCGCCACGCTGCTGCTCTCGCAGGGCGTTCCGATGATCGGGCACGGCGACGAGCTGGGCCGCACCCAGCACGGCAACAACAACGCGTACTGCCAGGACAACGAGCTGAGCTGGGTCGACTGGGAGGACGTCGACGAGCACCTGCTGGAGTTCGTCCGCAAGCTGACGGCGTTCCGCGCCCGGCACCGGGTGTTCCGCCGCCGCCGGTTCTTCACCGGGCTGCCGGTGCAGACCCGCAGCGCCGGCGCACCGCTGGCGGACCTCGCGTGGTTCACCCCGGGCGGCCGGGAGATGACCAACGAGGACTGGGGCAACCACTTCGGTCGCGCGGTGATGCTCTTCGTCAACGGCGAGGGCATCCGCGAGCGCGGCCAGTACGGCCAGCGCCACCTCGACAACTCGTTCCTGCTCTGCTTCAACGCGCACGACGACGGGTTGCGGTTCACCGTGCCGGGGCATGAGTACGGACAGAAGTGGGAAGCCGTGATCAGCACGGCCGAGTACCCGGGAGAGGGGCAGCAAGTGGTGGTGGAGGCGGGCGCGTCATTCCTGGTGCCGGACCGGTCCCTCGTCGTCCTCGACCGCACCGTGTAAGGCCCGGGGTATGGCGCCGACCGCAACCTACCGCGTCCAGATCCGCCCCGACTTCACCTTCGACGACACCGCCACGATCGCCGGCTACCTCGCCGACCTCGGCGTCAGCCACCTCTACAGCGCGCCGCTGCTGACCGCCGCGCCGGGCTCGGAGCACAACTACGACGTGGTCGACCACCGGTCGGCCAACCCGCGCCTCGGCGGTGAGGCCGGCCGGCAGCGCCTGGTCACCGCGCTGCGCGGCGCGCGGCTGGGCTTCGTCGTCGACATCGTGCCCAACCACGTGGGCATCGCCGCGCCCGCGGCCAACCCCGCCTGGTGGGACGTGCTGCGCAACGGGCGGGAGTCCGCGTACGCCGAATGGTTCGACATCGACTGGTCCCGGGACCGGATCCTGGTCCCGGTCCTGGGCTCCGACGGCGACCTCGACGCCGTCCGGGTCGAGGACGGGGAGCTGCGCTACTACGAGCACCGTTACCCGATCGCGCCGGGGACCGGTGCCGGCACC